>NZ_JAJNIR010000013.1:0-69704 GCF_022385935.1 Mammaliicoccus sp. J-M41
TAAACTTCAAAACAAATATAGTTGTTCGATTCATTAAAAACCAAAGGTTGATTACATACTAAAGATATTACACAAACATATGGACTTGACTGATATTTTTATTTATCGGACTGTAAATCCCGTTTTCGGGTCGTTAAATTTTTTTATCGGCCTGTAAATCTCGTTTTCGGGTCGTTATTTATTTTTATCGACCTGCAAATCCTGTTTTCGGGTCGTTATTTATTTTTATCGACCTGCAAATCCTGTTTTCGGGTCGTTATTTATTTTTATCGGCCTGTAAATCTCGTTTTCGGGTCGATAATTTATTTTATCGGTCCGTATTTCCCGTTTCTGGACCGGTAATTATTTTTATCGGTCCAGAAATTACACTACACAAAAAGGAAAGAGGCAACGCCACCATAGCGTTGCCTCTTCATCTCAAACTTCTATATTAATGCGTCATTTCCTTTTTCTTGTTCTACTAATTTTTTATCATATATCTTAATAAATGGGAACCAGATTAAGAATGCTACAAATCCACAAATTAATGAAACGAGTACTGCCATGAGACTACCTGCTGTTCCAATAAATGCCCCAAATCCAATTGGCGATGGCCATGGTACTTGTGCAATAATTGGTTTCACGAGTTCTAATTTAATTGTCCAATACCCTATTGAAGCTGATACCATTGGTGCTAAGAAGAATGGAATGGCTAAGAATGGGTTATAAACAATTGGTAATCCAAATACAAGTGGTTCATTAATGTTAAATAATCCTGGTGCTAATGATGCTTTTCCTAATACACGTAGTTGCTCTGATTTAGCTAAAAATGCGATAAACACACATAGTCCTAATGTCGCACCTGATCCACCCATAACAACGAATGAGTTCTGGAATTCTCCTGCAAATGGAATATTTGCCCCTTCAATATTTAATTGCATGTTTGATAAGACAATTGGCGTAATAAAAGCACTGATAATATTTGCGCCATGTATACCTACAATCCAAAGTGCATGAATTAAGAAGTAAATCACGAGTATACCAATCCAACTACTTGTTAAGTTAACAACAAATCCAAATGGTACAGCAATAATTTTGAAAATATCCGTATCAAAAGCTACTAATATTCCTGTAAACGCCAATATAACGAAAGCAACTAAAAATGCTGGAATTAATGCTGTAAATGATCTTGAAACCCCTTCTGGAACTGCTTCTGGCATTTTTATAATCCATTGACGTTTTACACATAGTCTATATAATTGGACGGCTATAATAGACATGATAATTGCTGTGAATATCCCGGTCGTACCTAGCCTACTGACACCATCACCAGACATTTCCCAACCATTAAAGATATTGACATCTTTTTTCATGATATTAACTAAGACCATTTTACCGTCATCCATTACTAACTGTGGAATGGCCATAAAGTAAGCAAACATAGATAATAAAGCACCGTTAAGTGGATTAACATCTAAATCTTCTTCATCTGCGTAAATTTTAGTATATTCATATCCAATAACTAAACAGAAATACAAGGCTAATATGCCCATCGTTGCTTTATTGGCTAACATGTACAAATCACCAATTTTTAAAAATGTACTATTCCAAAATCCTTCTAAAAACGTAAAAGTCTGTGGAATAACGTTTAACACTAAAAACATTGACCCTACAATTGTAAAAGGTATACACGCCATACCAGCTGCCATAATCGCTCTTACAATTCTAAATGAAGCAATTTTCCCCATTGGACCCATTAAATACTTCTCTAAAAAAGCAAAAACTTTATTTTCTGATCCCATATCAAGACCCCTTTTCTTTGATTAGTTCATTGCATTTTCAAATCTTTGTAGTCGTTTATAATGCCAGTCTTTATCGTGTCGAATATTGTGTAATCTAAATAAGATGAATCCACTGATGCATAAACCACATACCAATATGCCAACTACGAAAAGTCGAGATGCTGATTGATCCACAATAAATGGATATAAATATTGGAATAATGGTGTAAATAATATAATAGGTATAAGCAATAGATTGATTGTGCTTATACTTAAAAAGCAATAATAAGTATACTTCGCTTGATTCGAATGATTACCATACATTCTGACTTGTTCTGCAACACTGATCAAAATCACAATCATCAACACAAGTGGCACTATCAATGCTAAAGAACGACTCATCACAAGTGTAAAAAACCAATATAAATTCGAAAAGAAGAACAAAGCAGACATATATCTCACTAATAAAAATCGATTAAAATACATAGCTTTGAGACTTGTTTCTCTTCTATTTTTTTCTATTTTATTTTTCGTTTCTTGATCCATTTTTATCCCTCATTTATACTGCATCATTTACTTTTTGATACAAATGCAACATCTCAATTGCGACTTCTTTTAATGTCATTGTTGTCATGAGATGATCTTGTGCATGAACCATAATAATTTCCATATTAATAGACTCACCTGATGCATATTTTTGTAGTAAATCCGTTTGAGATTGATGCGCTAACGTTATCTCTTGGTTTGCTTCATCTAATAGTTGTTCCGCTTCTTCATAGTTGTTTTCACGCATCTTTTTAAAAGCATCATGTATATTTGTACGCGCAGTACCACTATGTAAAATAATTTCAAAAGCAACAACTTGAATTTCTTCTTGTTCCATAGACTAACTCCCTTTACTTGTGATATTGACCAATCATATAGTTTTTAAAGCTGTTATAATCCTTACAATTCATAAGTTCAGAAATTTTGTCATCTGAATCTATGAGATTCACGATAATATCGATGATCGTTTTGAGCTCATTGTCGTTATATTTTGAAGGTGATAACATAATGATTAGCTTAATATTCGGAAACTGTTCATTCCAATACACCCCGCCAGGCACAAGTGCCACCGCTATACTCGAATAATCTCCGACTGGCTGTGCTGTATGTGGAACAGCTACTTCATCACTGAATACAACTGTACTCAACTCTTCTCTATACCGAAGTTGTCGTTTCAACTTCTCTTCAAAACACGGCTCTTCTTTAATACTTAATTGCTTGATCAAAAGTTGATATAGCTGATGTTTAGTGATTGGTTCTTCGATATAATTAAACGCATGTTCACTGCAATATTGACTAAAGAAAGAACTATATTGTTCAAGTGCCATATTCTCTTCTAACACATGGTTATACGAGAATTTTGAATCATGATGATGAACAAATGTATTAATTTTCTTAATATCTTGATCATTGAGTAATACATTCACTTGTATGACAGGCACTTTAAATACGATGGTTGATAAATCAATAGATGAAATAATCAAATCAATATTTTCTAATTTTTCGTCTGTTATTTCATAGTAGCTAATCACATCAATGATATTCATCTGTAGACTAAATTCTCTTTCTACTCGAACCTTTAACATCTGTGCACTACCATAACCAGTTGCACAAATAACGAGGACATTTAACTTTTCTTTTTGGTAATATTTTTCAATAGCTGCAAGTAAATGTAATGTTAAATACGCCCATTCTCCTTCACTGACATCTTGGTCTTTTAACTCTTCTAATTCACCAAAATAATTTTTTGTCATCGTAAGTGACGCTTCATTTTGTGATTTAATGTCATTCAAAATTGGATTTTCCAAGTGGATATTATTGCGAATCCGTTTAATCAACGGTTGTAAGTGGGTAACAAGTCCATACAATAATTGACTGTCTGATGACATCGGAAACCCAAAATCCGCTTCTATTTTTCCTAATATTTGAGACACGCGATGAGATAAATCACTCTCTTCATCGCTTTCTTGTTGTTTCGAACCTTTGCTCATAATATGCAAACTGATATACTTCGCTTCTTCTTCTGGAAACGATATTTGATAAATACGTTCAACACGATTTAAAATTTTTCTCGCGACTGACAATTCATTTTCTGTTAATACTTCTTCATTTGAAGCAATTGTTTTTAAACAATGCCCATCTAACAGCCTTCTGATCATCAATCCTAAATGTAATACAAGATTTTGGAGTATATAATCTGATAAATATACTTTAGATTCTCTCGTTTCATCTACAACAATGATTGCCAACTCTTCCATATTAATTTGCTGCAAAAGTGGCGTATCTTGAAAATATTTATTAATAGAATGAAAGAAACTATTTCCTAAGAAATAATCCATGATAAAATGACGTTTATCTCGTTCATCTCCATCAATTCCGATACCATGTTGCTGTTTGCTTACAAGTTCTAAATCATATTGCGCAATCATCTTTTTTATATTTGCGATATCGTGAGATATTGTAGATCTCGAAATAAATAATTGTTCGCTTAATTGCTCAATCGTAATAGCTGTCTTATTAAAAAGTAATAAATTCAAAATATAATATTGTCTATCTTTTGAATCATTAATACTTTCTTGATCCACTGATTTAGTGCTCAAATATCTTTTTAAAAAGTTTTCAAATTCAATCATTAAATTGATTTTGAGTTGATAACCATACCCTTGTTTAGCAATTAAAGTTGCACCATTTTTTTCAATTTCTGGTTTAAGGGTTTTGATATATTTTCGAATCGTTCTATCTGAGAGTTGCAAGATCGTTGCAACTTCTGAGCTTTTGACAAATTCATTACGTCGCTGTGATAAATAACTGAGTATATCTATTTCTCTTTGACTAAGCATAAGCTTCCCTCATTTCATAGAGAATATTATACTGATTATTCTATGTCTTGCAAAATTACACTCGCCAATTTTTCAATGCCCATTGGAATCGGAACATATGCTTGTGGTGGGATATTCACAACTGGTTTATTGACTCTATCTCCAGCTTCTTTTAACTTTTTAAAATACATTTTAGTTTGTGGACTTACTAAATATAAATCGAAAGATTGTTTTTCAATCATTTTTCCGCCTTCATTTGCTGAAACTGCATCGACTTCAATGTCATGTCCTTGTTCTTGTAAATAACTCGTTGTTTTTTTAGCCATTAGTGATGATGACATACCTGCTGCACATATAATTAACGCTTTTTTCATAATAAAAACCTCCAAATGTTATAATTGTTCTCCATTACTTGCAATAACTTTTTTGTACCAATAGAATGAATCTTTTTTAGAACGGTCTAAAGTGCCATGACCTTCGTTATCTTTATCTACATAAATAAAGCCGTATCTCTTTTTCATTTCGCCAGTTCCGGCAGATACTAAATCTATACAACCCCATGGTGTATATCCCATTAAATCAACACCATCTTCATCAACAGCTTTAATAAATTGTTCGATGTGTGTTTTTAAATATTCAATTCTATAATCATCATGAACAATACCGTCTTCACCAAGTTCATCAATTGCACCAAAGCCATTTTCAACAATAAACAATGGTAAATGATACATATCTGTAAACCAGTTCATCGCATATCTTAAGCCTTCAGGGTCAATTTGCCATCCCCAATCTGAAGCTTGTACATAGTCATTTTTTACTAAATCACGTGTTTCTACATAATCATATTTTTCGTTAGATTTTTCATGTGAAATTGCGAATGACATGTAATAACTAAAGCCAATGTAATCAACTGTACCTTGTTTTAAATCTTCAATATCTTGATCTGTAATATCTAAATTGAAAGATTTATCTTTGAAATACTGTGTCATATAACCTGGATATGCACCATGAACATGGACATCCGTAAAGTAATATCTCTTTTGCATCGCTTTTTGAGCCATTAAGATATCTTTCGGATTACAAGTTGCTGGATATACCGGGCACATTGCTATCATGCACCCTATTTCAAAGTCTGGATTAATGTCATGACCAATTTTTGTTGCTTGAGCGCTCGCAACCAATTCATAGTGTGCTGCTTGATACATAATTTGTTCACGATTTTCACCAGGTTGATATTTCACGCCTGAATTCGTAAATGGCGCAAAATCTTCATCAAAGTTAGCTTGGTTATTAATTTCATTGAAAGTCATCCAATATTTAACTTTGTCTTTATATCGCTCAAAACAAACTGTTGCAAAGCGAACGAAGAAATCAATCACTTTCCTATTTCGGAAGCCACCATACTCAGTTACAAGATGATAAGGTAATTCAAAGTGTGACAATGTTACAACAGGTTCAATCCCGTACTTCAAACACTCATCAAACAAGTCATCATAGAATGCTAAACCTTGTTCATTCGGTTCTTGGTCGTCACCATTCGGAAAAATTCTTGACCATGCGATCGAAGTTCTGAAACATTTAAAGCCCATTTCACTAAATAATTGAATGTCTTCTTTATAACGATGATAAAAATCAATTGCTTCATGGTTTGGATAATATTTACCTTCAATAACGCCGTCTGTAATTTCTCGATGTTTCCCGTGAGAAGCTGCAGTCATAACATCTGCAACACTGATTCCTTTACCATCTTCTTGCCAAGCACCTTCAAGTTGATGCGCCGCAACAGCACCTCCCCATAAAAAATCCTCTGGTAGTTTTGACATTGAAACCTTCCTCCTTTAATCAAACATTTCTTAATACAATTTTATTGTAAACGTTTTCATAAACGATTAGCATATCGAAAAGTTCCGTAGTATTACGGAAGTCTTTTATAATAGGTAGATTTTATGCATATTTGGAAGATTTAGTATGGTGATTGGTCAGCAGATTAAAATGAGGTGAGGTTTTCGGGTCGATATTTTTATTTATCGGCCTGCAAATCCTGTTTTCGGGTCGCTAATTTTATTTATCGACCTGTATTTCCCATTTCTGGACCGGTAAATTTTTTTATCGGTCCATATTTCCGTTTTCTGGACCGGTAATTTTCCGTATCGGTCCATATTTCCTATTTCTAGACCGATACTAACTTTCCAACAAATATGAAAAGGATGAGATAGCCCGCGCTGTCTCATCCTCTCCAACTTCCCATTTATCTATTAATAGATCTTGCTATTCTAGATACTGTATGGCGTTGCCCTCTAATAGCTTTACTCAATGCATATATATTCTCGACTGGTGCTAATCCACCGTATCCTGCATCACCTATATGTTGAATATCAACGCCTAATGTTTTATTTTTAATAGCTATTTCTCTAATCGTCGCCTCATCTGAACCTTCTTGCGATGTACCGATTGCACTCATCACTAGTGCGCCATGTTTATGTGCTACTTGAACAGCTTCTCTCACTTCTTCTTCACTGACACCCCAAACTGTTCCTACTGCTGGCACTAGTATAATATCTGCTCCAGCTTCTACAAAATTCGTAATAGCTTCTAAATTAACGACCGGCTCATCTACACCTGAGCCGTGCATCTTACCAGCAATAATCAGCCCATTAAAATGAGATTTCCCTACTTTAATCGCTTCTAAAATATGATTGTTTGTAACACCTGTTGCTGGATTCCCAGTTAAACATACAAAATCAAAACCTAATTTTTCAGCTTGTATAAAAGTTTCTTTAGTCGCTTTTCTACCAGCAGAAATACCCAGTTTCACTTCTGCCATATTCGCCTTATCATCAACTGGTTCTAAATTTACGCCAATAGGTTTTCCGACAAGTTTCTTTAAATCTTGAACAGCATTGCCAGTACCTTGATAAGCATCATGGTATAGACCTTTAATTTCTGGTTCATTGACATCTAAAGCATTCAGTAAAATCATATCCGCTCCAAAAGCAGTTGCCATTTCCGCATTTGTAATATCTTGAACTAAAGCAGGCGTATGTACGACAACATTCTCACTAAGTACCGTTCTACCTTCACTCGCCTTAATACTTTGCTTCAATTCCTCTGATGAAAAATTCAAAATATCAGACGTGTTTGCACTAATTAATCGTTTAACCAAAATATTCACCCCTTCTTTTACTAACACAAACCAAAGATATATTTAAAAAATAACAAAGTCAAATTAATTTAAAAATAAAGTATTGAATAATTAATGTTGATTGCTATAATTTAAATGATATTGATTATCATTTTCATATATTTGGAGGGTTTAATTTATGAAAAGATTATTAGTTTTTTGCTTATGCTTATTATTTTTCTTGGCAGCTTGTAATAGCTCAGATACTAAAGAAAAGTCGTCAGAAACAAAATCGGATTCTTCATCTGATACTAAAGTATTTAAACAAGATGATGGTGAAAAAATCAAAATACCTAAAGATCCGAAAAGAATTGTCGTATTACATCCGACATACATAGGTGCATTAGTTGAATTTGGCCATAAACCTGTTGGCGTCATAGATTTTGTGAAACAAAATAAAACTTTATCTGACGCTACTAAAGGTGCAAAAATGTTAGGTCAAAATAATGTTGAAGATATTGCTAAAACAAAGCCGGATTTAATCATTACTACTAAAGAAGATAAAAACATTAATAAACTCAAAAAAATTGCACCAACTGTCCAAATGGATGCTATGAAATCAGACTACAAAGCTGCTACTAAAGAACTCGGGGAAATTGTAAATGAACAAGACAAAGCCAAAAAATGGATAAAAGATTGGGAAGAAAAACTTGAAAAAGATAAAAAATCTTTAGGTGATAAAGTAGACGGGAAAACTATTACAGTCCTACAATCAACACCAAAAGGTTTAACAGCTTTCGGTAAAAACTATGGACGTGGTACAGAAATTGTTTACGGTGGTTACGGAATGACACAACCTGAAAAATTAGAAAAAGAAACAAAGAATGCTTATATGGCAACGCCATCTGAAGAAGAACTTTCTGATTATACGGGTGATTATATTATACTAGCAACAATGGGAGAAACACCACAATTCACACAAACAACTAACTGGAAAAACCTTGATGCAGTCAAAAATAATCATATTATCGAATTAGATTTACAACAAACGCAATATAATGATCCAATTTCTCTTGAAAAACAAAGAGAAATTATTTTAAAACAACTAAAAGAAATGAAATAAAATATTACTGAGCATAAATTTAAGCACACGTATAAAGTTGAAAACTTTTCAATTATACGTGTGTCTTTTTATAAATATTAACTTGTTGTACCTCTTCTACTTTTTCTTTGCTTTTACTAATAGAAATGGTGGGAATTGTTTCAACTTATTAATACGAGCTTGATCGTACAATTTAAATACTTCCTCAGACTGCCCGAGGTCTTTTACACATTGAATTTCAAAGTCATTTTCTATTAAATTATTGAAGATTGTCTCAATTGTATGATGATATTTATAAACATCTGCACCTAACCAATTTGCTGAACGAGATGACTCATCAAAATAATGTTCCATTCGTAAAAATATACCTTTGTCATCTTCTAGTGCAACTTCTGGATCTTTAGTGGCTGTTTGTATAGGATGTTCCATTGTATAGAGTAACGTGCCACCACTATTTAATAGCTGATTCAACTTCTCAGTGCATCTCTTAAAATCTTCAATATAATGAAACACAAGTGAAGATACGATGACATCATACGTTTCATTCGTCTCAAAATCCATAAATGATTCATGATATAACGTGACATTGTTAGAATTGAATTTATCGCGACTTGCGTTAATCATATTGAGTGACTCATCTATTCCTGTAATATGTTTAGGATGTAATTTCAACATATGCGCAATTAAATGCCCCATACCACAGCCAATATCAAGTACTGTTTTGCCATTTAAATCTGGCATTATCCGCTTCATCTCAGGCATTTCAACAACTTCGTTATAACTTAATGCATGATTTCTTTTTTGTTTATAACCTTCAAAGAAATCATCTTGATCATATATATTTGTCATCTTAACATCCCCCTTTTATTAAATTTAGTATAACAATCATTTATATAAAAAATAGACTTATATTTAAGTATTCGATATGATGTAGGTATAGTAGTGCCAAAAATAATTCCATTATATATAAAAGAACCTGAGACCACGGTGGTTTCAGGTTCTTTGCTTTAATGTGCTAACATTTCTTCTTTAACTTCGTCTTTAGATAATTTAGCTGGATAATATGTTGGCCAGTTGTCTAATTCTTTTAAGACTTTATCTTTATCATTGCCCGTGAATATATGGAAATGTACAGCTTTTTTAGGATAAATATTGTGATCGCTAAATTGTACATATTTCGGTAAGTTATCGTTTGATTCACCTTTTAATTTAAATGTGTATCTTACGCCTCTATTACCTTTTTCATATTTCAAGATATCATAGCCATCGTACGCATATTCGCCAGTTGTTGTTTTACCTTCTTTAGTGAAACTGATTTTATTGCCTTCAATTTTGATGTTTTCGACATCTGTTTTATAGCCTTTATCATAATATGCTTTATATTCTTTTTCAGACATCTTGCCTTCTTCTTCAGCTTTATGTTCGAAGACTTCATCAAGTGTGCCATCTTTCAAATATGGATATACTGATTGCCAGTCACCTTCATAGTCTGATAATTTACGGTCTTTTACTTGTGAATCTTTGAAATACCCTTTTTCAATTGCTTTATCATGAGATGCAGCTTTCTTGTCATCTTTTGTTGTAATCTTGTCATTTAATGATTTTTCGATATTTTTAATATTTTCCTTCATTAATGATTGATATGAAAGATCTTTTTCTTTTAATTGTTCTTTCGTTAAAGATTCCATATTATTAAACGTTAATGGCTTAGCATCTGTTTCTTTACGAATTGTGTCTGTAATTTTTGATGAAATATTGCTTTCATATAAGATGTATTTCGCATCTGTATCTTTAATTTCTTTAACAATTTCAGTTAATTCTTTTTGTGATGGATCTTCAGCATTCATACTTTGAACACCTTTTTGAACAAATCCATAACGATTTGCTAAGTAACCTAAAGATTCATGAGAGATAAATACTGTATGGCCTTCATGACCTTTAGTAGCATCTTTTAATGATTGATCGATATCCGATAATTCATCATTTAATTTTTTATAATTTTTCTCATAATCTGCTTTATGGTCTGGGTCTTTCTTAATTAATTCATCTTTAATTCCTTTGATCATTTCTTGGTCGATTTTAGGATCTAACCATACATGAGGATCAAATCCACCGTGGTGATGATGTTCATGTTCGTGTTCATGCTCTTCATGGTCCTCTCCATGTTCATGATGTTCATCTTCGTCATCATGATCTTCCCCGTGCTCGTGACCATGTTCATGTTGATCTGTTAAAAGTTCTGATTGATCCATACTATTTTGAAGTGATAATTTTTTATCATCTTTTTTAATAGTTGAGGCAATTTTCTTTGCTACTGGATCTAAATCGTCTCCTGTATAAACAAATAAATCTGCTTTACTCGCATTTAAAATATCTTTTTGCGTTGGTTCATAGCTATGTAAATCTGTTCCTGCAGGATAAATTGATTCTACTTCTACATGTTTACCGCCAATTTGTTCTATAAAAGATTTCAATGGGTAAACCGTCGTCTTAATCTTTAATTTATCAGAATCATTATTTTTGCTATCTGTTTGATTACAGCCAGCTAATACCATACAAATTGCAAAAACAACTGTTAGTACCCCAATCCATTTTTTCATCTCGTACACTCCTTATACAAATAGTAACGTTTACGATTTAAAATTATATACGTATCTTTATTAAAAAACAAGACCCTATTTAGAATAATTTTTTATAGTCTGTTTATTTTGTTTAGTTGAAAACGCTTTAGTATAATAACATCAAGACATACATTAATTAAGAGGACGTGTTTAAATGTTACAAAATAGAAAAATCATCATGGATTGTGATCCTGGGCATGACGATGCTATCGCATTAATATTGGCTGGAGCTCAATCTAGTCCATTAAATATCTTAGCAGTGACAACTGTTGCGGGAAATCAATCAGTAGATAAGAATACAACAAATGCTTTAAACGTATTAGATATTATGAATAGAGGCGACATTCCTGTTTCAGTCGGTTCGGACAGACCTTTAATCAAGAAAGCTGCATTTGCTGAAAGTATTCATGGTGAAAGTGGATTAGATGGTCCTGAATTACCGAAAGTTCCAAAGTTAAAGCCTACAAATAAGCATGGTGTAAATGTCATAATTGAAGAAGTACTAAACAGTAACGAACCCATTACACTCGTAGCAACAGGACCATTAACAAATGTTGCAATGGCACTTATCCAAGAACCTAAAATCGCTCATAATATAGAAGAAATCGTCATTATGGGTGGTGGAACGTTTGGAAATTGGACCCCTACTGCTGAGTTTAATATTTGGGTTGATTCAGAAGCAGCGAAAAAAGTATTTGAAAGTGGCATCCCAGTTGTAGTATTCGGATTAGATGTGACGCATCAATTATTAGCAGATGATGCTGTAATTGAAAGATTTCATCAAATCAATAATCCAATTTCTCATTTCGTAGTTGAACTCTTGAAATTCTTTAAATCTACTTATAAATCGCAATTCGATATGGACGGTGGTCCTATTCATGATGCTTGTACAATTCTTTATTTACTGCATCCTGAAATATTCACGTTACAAAAAACATTCATCCAAATCGAACATCAAAGTGACCTCACATATGGCACAATGTCTGTAGATTTGCATAATACTTATAAACAAGAACCTAACGCCTATTTCGCTACAGAAGTGAACGTAGACTTAGCTTGGGATATCATGGAAAAAGCATTAAAAAGTTATGAATAAAAAATAAAAGGCTAGGATATCATAAATATCCTAGCCTTCTCTATAATCTTCTATTTAATCAACCACTTTACTCTTCTTCTTTCATCTCACCATCTACCATTTTAAATACTTTATCACAGTATGATGTCAGTCTTTGATCGTGCGTTACGATAATACATAATTTATTTAATTCTTTTGTTTCTCTTCTCAATATTTCCATAACTTCTATTGCATTTTCAGTATCTAATGATGCGGTTGGTTCGTCTGCTAATATAACGGATGGATTTGTGTAAAGTGCTTTAGCGATAGCAACTCTTTGTTTTTGTCCACCTGATATTTCACTTGGTAATTGAGATAAAATTTTATCCAAACCTAGTTGTTTCAATAATCTTGTATGTTCTTCTTCATTCATGACGTCTTTTTTCACTTTTTTAAGTAATTCAAATTGTTGTTGTACGGTTAAAAAAGGTATTAAATTACTTGTTTGAAGTATAAATCCGATTTCTTTTAATCGTAGTTTAGATAATTGTTTTTCATTAAATTGATTGATATTTTGACCGTTTAAAGACACAGTACCTTCTGATGGTAATTGCAAGGCACCTGCCATTGTTAACAACGTACTTTTTCCTGATCCTGATGGTCCAATAATGGCAACTAGTTCACCTTTTTCTAATTTAAAGTTGGTTGATTTTACTGCTTCTATCGTCCTATTACCGTCTTTAAATGACTTTGTGACATTCTCAAATGCTAACATGATTCCGCCTCCTAACTAATTACTTTCAATGGTTCTACTTTTCGTATACTTAATACTGAGAATAAACTACCTAAAATTGCGACGATAATAAGCACGATACCGTATAACAACATTGTTAAATAATCAAATTTAATAGGCACTGCTTCTGGTAAGAACGAACCTGTTAACACCGTTAATCCAAAGCCAATCAATGTACCGATTAAAGCGATAATAATCGTTTGGCTCATGACTGAACGTGCTAAAAAGCCATTCGTTAATCCTTGCGCTTTTAAGACACCAAATAAATTTCTCTTTTGTAACGTAATAATGTATAAGAATATACCAATAACCATTGCTGAAATCGCAAATAAGAACACAATCATAAAGTTTAATGTTAAATTTTGAGCTTGATAGCCTGGTAATTTCGTAATAAATGATTCAATGTCATCTACTTC
Organism: Mammaliicoccus sp. J-M41; assembly: GCF_022385935.1. Lineage (NCBI taxonomy): Bacteria > Bacillati > Bacillota > Bacilli > Caryophanales > Staphylococcaceae > Mammaliicoccus > Mammaliicoccus sp. J-M41. Next base: position 13,732 of record NZ_JAJNIR010000013.1, read on the forward strand.
TAGATCTTTGTTTAATTCAACATCTTTCCAATTTTTATCTTTAACGACTAGCGCATTGACCTTATCGCCTTTTAACATCGGATTTAATTTCCCAATCGTTTCATTATTTGTAAATAAAACAGGTGATGCATTAAATTTAGAACTCACTGAGAAACCGACAATTTTTAATTCTTCATCGCTATTTGAAAGTGTTAATGTGTCCCCGATTTTAAACCCTTTAGTTTTTAAAGTATGATCTGCAACGACTTCATTATCTTTCTTAAAAAGTTTGCCGTCTTCTATTTTAGGCATTAAGAAACCTTCTCCATCGATACCAAAGACTGTCGCATTCTCTTTGTTTTTACCGTCTGAAGCAATAACAGCCGTTTGCTTTAAGCCTTCACTTTTATCAAATTTGCCTTTAACATCATCTGTATTAATAGATGATTGTGCAACTGTTTGATTGGCATCTTTATTCAATACAATCGCATCTGCTTTCCATAAATCGACTGCTTCCCTATTCATATTCATTAAACCGTTTGCTAACCCTGATAATAAGAATAAAAGATAGCTAATCATAACTAATACGCCAATGATTAGACCAAACTTCGTCTTATTTCGTCTCATTTCATTCCAAGCTAAAAACATACTTCCAGCCCTTTCTTGAATCTAAATTTTCTATTATTTAATTATAACATTATTATTTAATTATCTTAACATAATAGCAACATTGTATTTATAAAAACGTTCATGTATAATTGATAACGATTATCAATTAAGGAGGTGTCAAATTGGCACAAAAAGAAATTTGTATCATTGGTACACCACATATTCGGTTAGACCAAAGCAATCAATATTTTTTAGAAACTTATCAACGATACTTAGAAGACGCTAACGTCATTTTGAATAAATTACAGCAATACAATCCAGATTTAATCGCAATTGAATGGGATATTAAAAATAAAAATCAATTAGATAAAGACTTTAATCAACTATCCGGTAAACATTTGCCGCTTCAACTCAACGAACATCATTTTTTAGCAATACCACTCGCATTAAAATTAAATTTACCAACTGTTATACCAATCGACAACAATCAAATGCAAACACGTAAGATTCGTGCAGCATTTGCAGATGAATACCTTGAAAATGATAACCCTATACTATACCAACATTTAAACGAAGCAAAACAAAGTCATCAAAATAAAAAGGGACAAGATTTATCATTATATGAACAGTTAACGGAATATCAAGATTCAGTCATTCCTTTAGAACAAGTTTTTGCTATTCGTTCACTTGCAGATAGTCCAGGTATCGCCTTTTCACTTGAATGGTTAGAACGTAATCAATTTATGGCCAACCACATCATGAAAAATGCGCTCAACCATGATAGAACCGTTGTCTTTACAGGTATGAGTCATGTCAGAATTTTAAAATTCATGATAGAATCAACAGATTTATTTAAAGTCGTTCCATCAATAAATATATTAAAATAAAGGAGCATACATAATGAAAAAGTTACTTTTATTAATGGTCATCACACTTATATTAGCAGCATGTGGTCAAACTAAAGGAACAAGTGATTCAGACAGCAAGAAAGAAACAGTTACAGTTAATCAAAAATATGAATTACGTGGTAAATATAAAGACGGTAGAGATGCAGAACAGAAAGATGAAAAAGTCAAAATCACGAAAGATCCTAAAAAAGTCGTTACATTTGATTACGGTGCAACAGACATCATTAAAGCACTCGGTAAAGAAAATAATGTAGCCGGTATTTCAATTGGTTCAAGCGACTCTATGCTACCTAAAGAATTAAAATCTTTTACGAAAGATAAATATACAAATGTCGGTGAATTAGGAAAACCAAATTTTGAAAAAATAGCTGAAATCAATCCAGATTTGATTATCTTTTCAAACCGTACAGCAAGCAGCGAAACATTAAAAGAATTTAAAAAAGCTGCTCCTAACGCATCATTACTTTATATAGGTTCCGATGATAATGCCGTCGTAAAATCCGTTTCAGATAATACGACGAAACTCGGAAAGATTTTTGGAGAAGAAAAGAAAGCTAAAGAACTTACAGATCAACTTAAAAATGAAGAACAAAAAGCTAAGAAATCAGTTAAAAATATAGATAACAGTGTCATGCTGCTGCTTACAAGTCAAGGTGAATTATCAACTTACGGACCAGGCGGAAGATTCGGTGGCCTACTTTATGATCAACTTGGATTTAAACCAGCAGATAAAAAAGTTAAACCAAATCCACATGGCCAACCCGTCAGCTTTGAATATGTCGCTTCGAAAGATCCAGAAGTCATATTCGCAATGGATAGAGACGAAGCAACAGACGGAAAAGGAACAAGTAAGAAAGTACTAGGAAATGACGTACTTAAAGACGTAGATGCCATAAAAAATAATAACATCATTAACTTAGACGCAAAATCATGGTACTTCGCATCAGGTGGTATTAAATCCACAACAAAACAAATACAAGAAATACAACAAATCGCGAAGAAATTACAATCACAGAAATAATAAGTATAGATGGAGATGTTGCAGTTGTGGCTAACTATCATTATTCTGAATTCTGGTAGTTAGAAGGTTGTAACTTCCACTATTCGGAATTCTGGTAATTAGAATGCTGTAACTTCCATTATTCTGAATTCTGGTAATTAGAAGGTACTCATTAAGGGACATTTCTCGGAATTCTGCCCCTTACAGCATACAAACTTCGTCATCATATACGACAAAAACGCCACTGGCTCCTGCCAGTGGCGTTTTCCTTTATCTATTCTGTTTCACTTTCATAATATATCCGAACAATCCGATTCCCCATAATAAAAATAGTGGATCCCACACGAATGCTTGTCCGAAGGCTGTAAAATAGTTATGGTTCTCGATTATTTCACACATTTTCAATATGCCAATTATCATGTTTAATCCGCCATATATCATCAGAAAAATACTTCCTATTAAAGATATGATGTATATTTTATTATCAAAATGATTGGTTAATGTTAATGGCACGATGGTCGCTAAAAATTTAAACACACCTATTAATAACAGCGCGATATTAATCCATATTCCAAACTGTGCACTTAACGTGAAGACCCATGAGCCAACTGTTATGAGACCCGCTTCTCCACCAAGTCCCCAATACAATGAAAATAGTGCATGCACACTTCCTACTATGATAAATAATGATATATACTTTTTCATTCAATCACCTATTTATAATCATAAATTTTCTGCGATATATATTTTTATATTTCGATAACTTGTATTGTATTTTTAATTTCAGTTGCTAAATCAGTCGTTCGCCATTCTCTTTGATAACCGAGACATGGACATATATATTGAATACCACTTTCTTCTATTATATTACGGAAATGCACATGCCCCATAATGCTGTACTTGATTGGATATGCTTCATAAAACTTATCAAAGTCTGATGTACCTATAAATGCATTAAAATAATCGAATATTCTATGTGGCATTGGAACTGCAAATTTACGATTGGTCACAATATGCGTCATTAATATAATATTTTTATCTTTCACCTGTTCTAAATCATTTTTCACGGATTCGGCAGCTAATCGTGACATCTCTAAGTCTGACTTACCCCAATCGATATGTTCTTTATCTAGCCATGTAGAGCCGTAATATTTTCTACGTTCTAATCTTTCCATACTAAATTTGTTTTGATCTGCAAAGCTATAATCATACCAGCCACTGTGCCCGACAATTGCCCAATCTTCATTCACAATATATGGACTTGCTATAATACTTTCAGGCTGCGCTTTATAATATTCAAAAATTTCATAAGAACTTTTTTCTTCTTGATCTTTTTTCCAATAATCATGATTGCCTGGTATAAACAGCACTTCTACTTTAGAATGACGCTTAACATTTTGAACAAACTGCATCGTTTGTAAATAATGATTTGAAACATCACCTGCTATTAATAAAAGGTCTAAATTCAAATGTGTAATTTCTTGAGCTAAAATATATTCAAAATCTTGAGGGTAGTAATCTTTACTTCTATCTATATGCAAATCTGAAATGGTACCAATTCTCATATGCATGACCTAGCTTTCTTTAAAATAACGTTATATATCAATTTTATATTAACATATTCTATCCATGTATCCTTTATAATAGAATTAAGATTTAAATGGGAGGTTTTAAGTTGAATATTTTACAATTTGAAGACTACTTAAAAATAGATACAGAATCTTTTAATCAAGTAGATTTGCGCACTTTGAACCACTATATCGAAAGATTCATGTACACTGTACCTTTTGAAAATATTAGCGTTCAAAATAAAGAACCGATATCAGTGAACATTGATGATTTATTTAACAAAATTGTTCATCGCCATCGCGGTGGATTTTGTTATGAATTAAATACGATTTTTCAATATTATTTAAAAGAAAAAGGATTTAACGTTAATCGTGTGTCAGGAACGATTCATACACCAGATGACAATTGGAGTAGAGACGGTTCACATATGTCGACAATCGTACATTTAGATCAACCTTATATTGCAGACGTAGGATTTGGGGATTTACCAACAAAAGCTATACCGATCTCTGAGCCAGATAATATTCAAGTCATTGATGATATTAACGGTCATTATCGTGCTATTTTAGATGAGGATAGTGTCATTCACCTTCAAAAACAGTTAGATGACCAATCATGGCGAACATCTTATTTAACTAATGAAATCAGTAGACCTTTGGACTTCTTTATAGAACATTTGGATTACAATGAACATCATCCTGATTCAATATTCGTTCAGAAACTAATTATTACAATGGCTAAAGAATATGGTAGAGTAAGCATGTCTTATGATCATTTAACCATTACGTCTAAAAATCATAAACAAAAAGAAAGCTTCAAACGTGATCAATATAAAGCCATATTAAAAAAATATTTCGGTATAGATGAAACAATTCATACATTGGAAAGTTGAGGTTTTAAGTGTGATATCAAATAGTGAATTACAAGAACTAGATTTATTTGATTTAATTAGTGAACGTCACGGACTTGTACGTTCAAAAATAGAAAATATGTGGAACGAAACACATGACATGCATATTTCAGGATCTGAATGGTACATTATGGCTAAAATTTATAAACATAAAAGAACGATGGCATATATTAACAAGCACGTTAATATCTCTAGACAAGCCGTTCATAAATTTGTAAAACAATTAAACGACAAAGGCCTAGTCGATATACAAGATGTTGAAGGTAACAAGAAAGAAAAGTCCATACAATTAACTGCTCTCGGTGAATCTTGTTATCTTGAAAGTAAACAACATAAAGCGTTGTTAGAACAGCAAATTATAGAAACAATTGGTGAAGATAACGTTCATAAATTAATAGAAATTATGAAAATGGATTGGAAAATAGAATAACTTTTTGTAAACCTAGTTGACAATATAACGAAATTTCTGCTAAAGTAAATGAGTTATTATTTTAATAATAATACTAATAATTCAAACTATGCTTTTGCTAGTTGCATACGCTCTCAGCAAAATATTAATACACATTAATCGTGTATTCACTAGTAGAAGGAGATTAAAGAATTTATGATCAAAGCAGAAGTAGAAGTTAAAAGTCCAAAAGCAATGGCCTTAATATTAATGTTAGGTGCATTTATAGGCTTATTTGGAGAAACAGCATTAAACATGGGTTTAACAAATGTTATGGAAGATTATCATATAAGTGCACCACTGGCACAATGGTTAACAACTGGTTATCTATTAGTCCTTGCTATACTCGTTCCAATTTCCGCCTATTTAACACGTTGGTTTACAACACGTCAGCTTGTTTTAGGTGGATTTATTATTTCATTAATAGGTACTTTGTTTGCAGCCTATTCACCTATCTTTGCCATATTGATGATTGGGCGTCTCATTCAAGCTGTTGGAACAGGTATTATCCTGCCTGTTATGATGACCGTTATGCTCACAATATTCCCAATTAATAAACGTGGTATCGTAATGGGTATAATGGGGTTAGTCATTACGCTCGCACCAGCTATCGGACCAACGCTTTCTGGGATTATTATTTCAACATTAAGTTGGCATTTTATTTTTTGGTTTAGCGCATTATTTTATATCGTTTTATCCATTTTCGCATACGTTAAAATTAGTAATGTTTCAGAAATTACAAAACCAAAAATTGACTTTATATCTATCATTTTATCTACCGTTGGATTTGCAGGATTAATTTACGCATTAAGTACGATGGCAGAAGTTTCGATCAGTTCTCCTGTCGTATGGTTGCCACTTATCATTGCGATAATAGCGTTAATACTTTTCTGTATGAGACAATTAAAAATGAAAGAACCAATGTTAAATCTATCGGTCTTTAAACATCCGATGTTTACGTTAGGTGTCATAATGATTTTCTTATTAATGTTGGTTATATTATCAACAGCTATTTTATTACCTATTTATTTAAAGGGTAGCCTACTTTTATCAGCTGCACTTGCTGGTTTAGTCTTATTACCAGGAAATGCAACAAACTTTGTATTATCTCCTGTTATCGGAACAATGTTTGATAAATACGGCGCAAGATATTTTGGTATAGCTGGATTTTTATTAATATTAATTTCAAGTATTGGATTTACAATCGTACTCTCATCATCTACACCTGTCTGGGTGATCATTTGTTTATTCATCGTACTATTTCTAGGTGTAACAATGGTTATGATGCCAGCTCAAACGAATGGTCTTAACCAACTACCACCAAACTTGTATGCAGATGGTTCAGCCGCTATGAATACATTAATGCAAGTTGCAGGTTCTGCTGGTACAGCACTAGCTATAACACTGTATACTATCGGACAACAACAAGTAACAGGTGGCTCAAGTGATTTAAATGGAAGAGAAATAATCGCACATGCTGTACAATTTGTATTTTATTTTATAAGTACAGTTGCAGCATTAGGACTCATCACATCATTATTTGTTAAAAGCAAACATTAAAATAAGCCGGCGACGTCATAAACGTCCCGGCTTTCTACATATATTAATCTGTTTTTACTTTACCTTTTTGTAATTCTTGTTCTGTCCACCATAGTGCATCTTCAGGATTTTTCACGACATGTTCGTAATCTTTTTTAGAAGATACTGTTGGATATGATCCTTTTAATGCTTTACCTGAAGTTGTTTCAAATAGGAATAGTATCGTTACAAATCCTATCACACTTACCGCTGTTAAATAATAAGCTGGTGCTAATGGATTTTGTGTGACATGTACTAACCATGTTGAAACTAATGGTGTTGTACCACCAAATATTGAAACAGATACGTTAAATGTAACGGCTAATGTACGGTAACGAACATCCGTATAGAAAATACTTGGTAATAAACTTGGCATTGCACCTTCATATGTTGATAAAAAGAAACCAAGAATAAAGATACCTAATGAAATAAACATTAATTGGTTAAGTCCTATGAAATAGAACGCTAGCATTGAAAATGCTGTTAAACCAAATGTACCGAATAACACAACTTTTTTGTTACCGATTTTGTCACTTAAACGACCAAATATAAATGCTAATGGCACCATAATAACCATAACACTTGTAATAAGGATGGTACTAACTGTTGTTGAAATACCAATTACTTCGTCCAAGTATGACGGCATATATGAAAGTAACATGTAGTTTGTAATATTAAAGAACGCAACTGCTATAAAGCAAACGATAATATCTTTTTTATGATTTTGAATAATTGAAATGAATGGTTCTGGTTTTTCATCATTCTCAGAAATATCATTTTCAAAAATTGGTGTTTCGTCTAAATGTCTTCTTAAATAAAGTCCAACTAAACCAAGAGGTGCACCTAGAATGAATGGAATTCTCCAACCCCATGCTTGCATTTGTGCATCTGATAAACCAATAAATAATCCACTTGCTAATAACGAAGCTAAAATATAGCCACCTAACGTACCAATTTCTAATCCACTACCTAAAGCACTTCTTCTATTGTCTGGAGAAGATTCTGCAATATATACCATTGCACCTGCATATTCCCCACCAGTTGAGAACCCTTGAATAATTCTCGCTAGTAATAATAAGACTGGTGCCCAAATACCTATTTGATCATAAGTAGGCAATAATCCAATTAATAACGTTGAAGCTGCCATCAATACGATAGTAGTTGTAAGAACGGTTTTTCGGCCAAGTTTATCGCCGATTTTACCAAATATAATACCACCAAGTGGTCTCATTAAGAACGCAATCGCAAATGTAGCGAAAGTAAATACTAATTTCAGTTCATCATTTTCAACTGATGTAAAGAAATTCTTACTAATGATAATTGCTAAATAAGAATAAAGACCAAAGTCAAACCATTCCATAGCATTACCAATACCTGTAGCATAAACACTTTTTTTAGTTTGTTTCATATCTACAACATTTATTTTATTCTTGTTGAATTTCATGTTTTTATAAACACCCTTTCAATATAGTTATGTATACTACCATATTGAAAAATAAGCACAACTATAATTTTACACTTTGTTGAGTATCCACTTTTGTGAAAAACACCATAAGTATATAAGCTTATTAGCCTCATAAGTGGTCGACCAATGTTGTAAAATTACTCATATTTCTTGGATAATTTTTAGATTTTTTAATTTTTTACTGTAATCTTTTACACAGATTTACATTCCTAAAAGCGTTATACTAAATATAAATCATCACAATTGGAGGTTTTGTTAATGAAACGATTTGATATGTTGATTATTGGTTTTGGTAAGGCTGGTAAGACGCTTGCTAAAGATTTTGCAGGGCAAGGTCAAAAGGTCGCGGTTATTGAACAAGATTCAAATATGTATGGAGGAACGTGTATCAATGTTGGTTGTATTCCGAGTAAGACATTACTCCACGAAAGTCTAGAACATCATTCGTTTTCTGAAGCGATGGATCGTAAGAAAGATGTTGTAGCTGCTTTAAATAAGAAGAATTTCAACAACCTTAATTCTGATGACAATATCGAAGTATACACTTATAAAGCACATTTTAAAGATAACCAAACAGTGGTACTTTTAAATGATCAGAATGAAACAGTTGAAACAATTCAAGCGGATAAGATTGTGATTAATACGGGTACGCGTTCAAATATTCCTGATATAGAAGGTATTGAGACTACCGAAAATATTTATGATTCTAAAGGCATTATGGCATTAGATCACTTACCTGAAACGCTTGTTATTATTGGTGCTGGTTATATTGCATTAGAATTCGCGACAATCTTTTCTAAATTAGGCAGTAAAATTAAAATCGTGCATCCTCGTAAGCATGTACTAGTAACTGAAGATAAAGATATTGCTTCTCTTATTTATGATGAAATTATTAGTCAGGATATTGAATTTATTGACGAAGCTGAAGTAACAGCCTTCTCTACCGAAAATAATCGTCCTGTTGTGCATACTTCTCAAGGTGATATAACTGGGGATGCGGTATTACTAGCGACTGGTCGTGTGCCTAATACGGATTTAGCTTTAGAAAATACAGATATCGAACTTGGAGATAAAGGTGAAATTAAAGTTAATAAACATCTACAAACTTCTGTAGACCATATTTATGCAGTTGGAGATGTTAAAGGTGGTCCTCAATTTACTTATATTTCATTAGACGATTACCGCATTGTTAAAGATCATTTAGTTGGTAAACAGCACCGCACAACGGAAAATAGAGGATATGTGCCTTATACAGTATTTCTAGATCCTCCACTTTCAAGAATTGGCTACACTGCAAGTAAAGCTAAGAAAAATGGTCACAATATTTTAGAAGGTCAAATTGAAGTGAAGAATATCCCTCGTCATAAAATCAATCATGATGACAGAGGTTTATTTAAAGTTGTTGTAGATGCAGATAGTAAGCTCATTCTAGGTGCAAGTCTTTACGGTAAAGAATCTGAAGAATTGATTAACATTCTGAAACTTGCAATGGATCAACAAATTCCATATACCGTTTTAAGAGATAACATATATACGCACCCTACAATGGCTGAATCATTTAACGATTTATTTAATATTTAATTTAGTCAAAATAGGTCAAATTATTTGAAATCAAAATCGCACTCGTTCACAATAGTAGTATCAATCATTATAGGAGTGATTTCATGTCTGAAGAAAAACATAACGAAAAAGATATACTTACTGAAAAGTTATTAGAAACACGTACGGTTATTATTACCGGGGAAATCAATGATAAAGTGGCAAAAGAAGTCGGTAATCAACTATTACTATTAGAAGCAATGAGTGATGAACCTATCAATCTATTCATTTCAAGCCAAGGTGGTCATGTAGATTCAGGTTATTACATTCATGATATGATTAATTTCATTAAACCAGAAGTTAATATTATCGGTTCTGGTTGGGTAGTAAGTGCAGGCGTTATTATTTATTTAGCTGGTAAAAAAGAAAACCGCTACAGTTTACCTAATACAAGATTTATGATTCATCAGCCTTCTGGCGGTGTACAAGGTCAATCGGTTGAAATGGAAATCACAGCTAAAGAAATTATTCGTACAAGACATAAAATTAATGAACTAATCGCAAGAGAAACTGGCCAAGATATTGAAAAAGTAGAAAAAGACACTGGCCGTGACTACTGGTTAAGCACACAAGAAGCTAAAGACTACGGATTTATCAATAAAATCATTAAATCTCGTGATGAAATAAAATAACGTAACATGAAAGGCAGGGGCTGCGATAGTTGCCCCTGCCTTATCTATATTACTTAATATTCTCATCTATCATACGTTTCATAATAGACAGTGGTCCTGTTGATGCGATTGTAGAGACGTAATTTACGAGTTCTTCTACGGATACGCGATTTTCATCTGATACCCAATATTTGATCATCGACATCATTGAACCTACTACATAGCTTAAGTAATAATTTTCTGGAATGCCAAATACATTATCTTTATTACCTATTAAATGCTTAATATTACTTCTCACAATATCTGCTAATTGTTCTTCGATTTGACTTTTACGTTCTAAGTTTAGAATCACTTGATAAAATTCAATATTATGCTCAATATGTGTAATGACATTTTTAATAATTTTATTCGCAAAGTCTTCAATAAAACGGTCACTCGTCTTAGTGGATAAATCCATCTTTCTAATATCTACAAATCCTTTAATTTTCTCTATTTGTTCATTTTCCATTTCATCTAACAAAGCATATTTATCTTCATAATTTAAATAAAAGGTTCCTCTATTAACATCTGCTAAATCTGAAATTTGTTGAATCGTAATACGATCAAGGTTATTTTCTTTTAATAACTGGATAAATGCTTGTTTAATTGCTCTTTTACTTTTTCTTACGCGTCGATCTTCTGCCATTTTTAACCATTCTCCTTATTTTAATGAACAATTTTTGTGTTTTTGTTGATTAATAAACGTATCGTAAGCAATTGACGATTGTAACTATCTTAAATTCTATTATAATAAACAATGTTATTAATAATCAACACAATGTTCATTAATCAAGGAGGAAAAAATATGAATATTTTCAAAATGAAACTTTTTTGGATGACACCTATTCTAGTAATCGTCATACTTTTATTATTAGCGATTGCTTTTATTCCAGCATATAATCCAGAACCTAAATCAGTCCCAATTGCGATTGTGAACCAAGATAAAGGTACAACAATGCAAGACAAAGATGTCAATATCGGGAAAACTTTTGCAGATAAAATTAAAGACAATAAAGATTTATCAGATAAAGTTGAATGGGTAGATGTAGATAGTAAGAAAGATTTAAAACAAGGCTTCAAAGATAACAAATATTATGGCGCATTAATTTTAGATGAAAATCTTTCAAAAGATTCAATGAGTAAAGTTCAAAAGACTGTTCAAGACGCAAAAATTAAAGAATTGCAGTCACAAATGAAAGAAAAAATCGAAAGTGGACAAATTCCATCTGAACAAGCTAAAAAAATGCAAGAACAAAACAAAGTTGAACCTGTTAAAGTTAAACAAGGACAAGTTGAAATCATCGTTAACGAAGGTTCAAGCATGCAAGGTGCACAACTTGCGAATACAATGTTAACGACTATCGGTGATCAACTGAATACACAAATTTCTAAACAAGCTATCCAAACTTTAGATAAAATGGATGTCGACGTTTCAGCTTCAGATATTCAAGGTATCACAAATCCAATTAAAGTGGATAAAACAAACATGAACGCTGTTAAATCACATCAAGCTAACGGTAACCTACCACTCTTAATGTTCACACCAGTATGGTTAGCATCATTAGTTGGCTCAGTTGTTCTATTCTTCTCATTCAGAACAAGTAATAATATCACTATTAAAGACCGTATTATCGCTTCACTTGGCCAATTAGGCGGTGCAATCGTTACAGCATTAATCGGTGGATTTGGATATATTTACTTTATGACGCAAGTATTAGATGTAACAATTAACGAACCAACTAAAATCGGTTTATACATTTCAATCGCGATTCTTGCATTCATCAGTCTAATCTTAGGATTTATGACATGGTTAGGTGTCAAAGCTATTCCATTATTTATGGTATTGTTATTCTTTAGTTTGCAACTCATCATGTTACCAACACAAATGTTGCCACAATTTTATCAAGACTATATGATTGGATGGAATCCATTTAGACATTATGCAGAAACATTACGAGGACTATTGTATTTACACCACGATATCGAACTTAATAGTACAATGTGGATGTTTATAGGCTTTATCATCTTCGGTGGGGTATCAGCTATATCAGCAGCTATCCTTAGAAAACATAGCGGAAAAAGAACAGAAGTTCCATCATAAAATATAAAAATCTCATGTGACTGAATTATTCAGTGCCACATGAGATTTTTTATTATGTTATTTTTTCTCTTTGAATCCTTGCGATATGGTGTGCTAACGATCTTGTTTCGTTTTCTTGATCGTTAGACAGCTCATTTTGTGTATTTATACTCTTTTTCACCTGCGATTTGCTGAGCTAACGATCTTGTTTCACTTTTTTTAACGTTAGAATTTCTAACAATCTTGTTTTCCATTCTTGATCGTTAGCCACTCCCCACTCTCCCTCACACAAGAAAAGACCAGCTCACCCGAGCTGGTCTTCTTTTTATAATATTTCTCTTGCTTTTAGTACCGCTTCTTGCGTAATTTCATGACTGTTAACCCATGCTTCTGTCACGGTTGCGTTACGTTCTTTAAATATTTCTATCACGCGCTCGCTTTGTGCGTTTGTAACGATTGGATCTCTTGCACCCATTGATAAAAAGACATTAAAATAAGATAAATCTTTATGATTATTTTCTAAATCTAATGGATAAAGAGGTGCAAAGAGCAGTGCTTTTTGGAATGGTGTTTGTTCTCTTAATATGAGATTAATCGCCATATTAGAACCATTAGAGAATCCTACTGGTATAACATCTTCTAAGTTAAACCCATATTCTTTAGAGGATTCTTCTATAAATTGATACAGTTCTTGTCCTCTATATTCTAAATCTTCTAAATCATATTGCCCTTCTCCGAGTCTTTTGAAATATCTAGCCATACCATTCTCAGATACTTCACCTTTAACACTCAAAATACTATAAGTCGGATCAAGCATTTCTGCTAATGGTAATAAATCCCTTTCATCTCCACCTGTTCCGTGAAGTAATAGAAATACTGGTTTACCTTGTGCACCTTGTTTAAATATATGTTTCATATTTACTATCTCCCATCATATTATGGTCTTTCGATTGTGAATGTGTGTCCAATTTCAGCATAATCATTCCCGGCTAGTCTGCTTACCGCTTTGAGCTTTTCTTTATTAATATAGCCATCATCATAAATACCTTCGTCAAAGTGATAATACTTCACTTCTAACAGCAATAAATCTGATATAGGTTGTCCGTCTTTTTCAATTACAATATCATCATATAGAACCGCTTCAAAACGAACCTTACTTTGCTTCAAGCCTTTCACAGATACTTCAACTGAATCTACTGTTTCAAAATTCGTACGTTCGAGTTCACTTTCTTCATGACTTAACAAAGCCGCTGTTTGATTCGCATCACGTACATTATCTGTATCTACAATATGCACGACCGCTTCTTTATTCTGAATGATATTTCGTGCAGTATCTTTCATTTCACCATTCACTCTTTGTACTGCGATAGAAAGAATCGGTGGGTCTGAAGATACAACATTGAAAAAGCTAAACGGTGCTATATTCAGTACGTTATCATCTGATTCTGTTGTGACTAATGCAATTGGTCTAGGAATAATAGATCCTATTAACAATTTATAGTTTTCTTTCTGCGATAAGACTTCTGGTCGTATCTCCTTCATCTTAAACCACACCTTTTCTTATTAATGTTCTCTACTAGTATCAAAAGCTTTAATTTCAGATTCAATGTAGTCACGTTTTGCTTCTAAGAATGGCGGTAATGCAAGACTTTCACCTAATGTTTCATAAGGTTCATCTCCCATAAATCCTGGTCCATCAGTAGATACTTCTATAAGAATATGACCAATTCTTGCGTATAGTGCTTCAAAATAATATCTATCGACATTACCTGAGTTACCAATGCGAAGTTCATTATATTTTTCTTCCCATGCTTTAATCGCTTCATGGTCTTTTAATCTGAATGATACGTGGTGTACTTCACCGTAACCTTGTCTTGCTTCAGGACCTTGGTCGTCTTTTCTCAAAATAACTTGACCACCGTTACCGCCTTCTCCAACTTCTAACAATGTCACGTTCTCTTCTTCAATAATTGGTTTCATACCATAAACTTGTTTCAATACAGATTTGAAGTCTTCATAATAGCTCACTGTAATTTCAATTGGTCCCAATCCATAAATTGCTTTATCTTCAGGTACTGGACCATTTTTCCAAGGAATACCTGGTTTAACACCTTCATTTAATTCATCTGAAATTAATTGATATCTTTGACCGTCTTCTTCTTCAAAAGGTAATACCTTTTTACCGAATAGATCTTGAATACCGTCATGTTTAACGCCAAATTCTTCAAAGCGATTTAAATAATATTCAAGCGCAGCATCGTTTGGCACTCTAAATGCTACACGACTTATTGAATTTGTACCACGACTACCTTTCGGATTATTTGGAAAATCAAAGAATGTCATGTCTGTACCTGGAGACCCTTGATCATCTGCGAAAAATGTATGGTACGTATATATATCATCTTGGTTTACTGTTTTCTTAACTAAACGCATACCTAGTACTTGTGTGAAAAATTCATAGTTTCTTACTGCATCATTTGTCATTGCAGTTACGTGATGGATACCGATAAGTTCTGGATTACTCATTATAGTTTCCTTCTTTCTTTATTTTTATTTCGAATTCGAAATAATAAGTTGTAAAAAAATTTGCGCTATCCACTACTTAGTAGAATTTGCGCTTATTTTTTTAAGTGCTCTACGAAAAATCGCTAGCTCTTCGTCATCTAATATAGAAAATGCTTTTTCAATTGTTTCGGCATGTTGTGGAAAAATACGTTCCATCAATTCATGGCCACTTTCAGTCAGAACAGCATACGTAATACGTTTATCTTGCTCATCTTGTCGACGTGTTACATATCCTTTCTTAACAAGTTGATCGATGACGTAAGTTGTACTACTGCTTGCAATTAAGATGCGTTGTTTTACTTTTTGAATAGGTTGATCACCTTTATGATACAAAAGTTCCATTACAGCAAATTCAGTAATATTTAAACCGTAGTTCTTCATATCTTGTTTAACAATACGATCTAACGTATCATTTGTACGTTTTATACCTACTAGCGCTTTTAATGATTCTTTCGTTCTATCCATGTTCATCACCTATCCAAATATTATTTCGATTTCGAGATAATTGTAACCCTCTTCCAAATACATGTCAACACTTTTGAGTATAAAAAATATACTCACTTTGTTTTTATTATATTTTCAATATTCTAACAAATTTAATTTAGTTGATTTTTAATAATGTTTAACCTATAATTCTTATTGAAAAACTAAGATATTTATTAATTTAAATTGGGGTAATGGGATGAAAGCATTTGATTTAATCGGGAATACGCCACTTGTCTTATTGGAACATTACAGTACAGACAATGTGAAAATATTTGCGAAATTAGAAAGTTATAACTTAGGTGGCAGTATCAAAGATCGACTAGGTAAGCATCTGATAGAACATGGACTAGCTGAAGGTAGTATTCGTTCTGGAGATACGATAGTTGAAGCCACTGCCGGTAACACAGGTATAGGACTCGCAATCGTAGCGAACCATTACAATATGAACTGCGTTATCTTTGCACCTGAAGGCTTTTCTGAAGAAAAAATGAATATCATGAAAGCTTTAGGTGCTGAAGTAAGAAGAACACCACGTTCTGAAGGTATGTTAGGTGCACGTCAACAAGCACAGTCTTACGCTGAACAATACGGCGCTTATTACATCAATCAATTTGAAAGTGAACAGAATCCACAAGCATATGTTCATACTATAGCGACAGAAATTCTTGAACAATGTCCAGACATCACACATTTGATTGCTGGTGCGGGTTCTGGCGGAACTTTTACAGGAATGGCTTCAGTCATGAAAGAACATCAAGTACGTAATATCATTGTAGAACCTGAAGGAAGCATTCTTGCTGGTGGCGAAGCGCATGCTCACGATACTGAAGGTATTGGCGTTGAAAAGTGGCCACCATTTCTAAAGCGAAATTTAATCGATGATATTAAAGTCATTTCGGATCAAGATGCATTTACAAATGTATCAGGTCTTGCATTAAATGAAGGTATTCTTGCTGGTAGTTCATCAGGCGCAGCATTACAAGCAGCAATAGACGTTTCAAAACAAATTGAACAAGGACATATTGTCGTCATTTTCCCTGATGGCAGTGATAGATATATGTCTAAAAATATATTTAATTATGGAGGAAAAGATTATGAATAAAAAAACATTACTCATCCATGGCGGTAAAACAACAGATGCATATACAGGTGCGGTAACAACACCAATTTATCAAACAAGTACTTATGAACAAGATGGAATCGGAAATTTGAGACAAGGTTATGAATATTCTAGAACAGCTAACCCTACTCGTACAGCATTAGAAACATTAATCGCGGATTTAGAACACGGTACAAATGGTTATGCGTTCGGTTCAGGTATGGCAGCAATCTCAGCAGTCATCATGTTATTAGACAAAGGTGACCATATTTTAATTAATTCAGATGTATACGGTGGTACTTACCGTGCATTAACAAAAGTATTCTCTCGTTTCGGTATTGAATTTGATTTTATCAATACAACTGATGTGAGCAATATAGAATCTTCTATTAAAGACACAACTAAAATGTTATTTATTGAAACACCATCAAATCCGTTACTTCAAGTAACAGATATTAAAGCAGCAAGTGACATCGCTAAAAAACATGACATGTTAACTGTTGTAGATAATACATTTATGACACCTTATTACCAAAATCCATTAGACCTAGGTGCTGATATTGTTCTTCACTCAGCTACTAAATACTTAGGCGGACATAGTGATGTTGTTTCAGGATTAGTCGTAACAGCTAACGAAAGCCTTGGAGAAAGAATTGGTTTCATCCAAAATTCAACTGGTGGTATTTTAGGACCTCAAGATAGTTATTTATTAACACGTGGTATCAAAACATTAGGTTTAAGAGTAGAACAAATTAATAGAAACGTTAAAGAAGTCGTAGCATTATTAAGCAAACATGAAAATGTTGTTAAAACAATTCATCCATTAAATGAAGACCATGTGAATCGTGACATTCACTTCGAACAAGCTTCAGGATACCCAGGTATCATTTCATTTGAAGTTGCTGATGTAGAAAAAGCAAAAGAAGTGATTAAACATACAAAATTATTCACATTAGCAGAAAGCTTAGGCGCAGTAGAAAGCTTAATTTCAGTACCAAGTCTTATGACACATGCATCAATACCAGCAGAAATTCGTCATAAAGAAGGTATCGCAGACGGCATGATCCGTTTATCTATCGGTATAGAAGATACAGAAGACTTAGTAGAAGACTTAAACCAAGCATTAAACCAAATATCATAAAAAGAAAAGCTGAGGTAGCGGAATTTAACCGCTGCCTCAGCTTTTTCATATTAGAGGTTTAGTGGATGGGTATATTTTGTGAGCGATGGCGGTATGTGAGGAGTGCGAGGATCGTATGTTGCTTGTTTGGGTCGTCTTGCAACATACGGACGCTCTATGTTGCTTGTTTAGTCAGTCTTGCAATATACGGCGTCTCTATGTTTCTTGTTTGCACTGTCTTGCAACATACGGCGGTTCTATGTTGCTTGTTTGCACTGTCTTGCAACATTCACGCCTCCAAAGTTGCTAGTCATGCCTCACTTGCAATATTCACGGCTCCAATGTTGCTAGTCACGTCCCACTTGCAATATTCACGGCTCCAACATTGCTAGTCACCCTCCTCTTGCAATATTAGAGATTCATATTTATCTTGTTTGGCCAGTCTTGATAAATACAACGCCTCTATTTTTCTTGTCGCCCCCATTTCTATAGATACAGTCCGTACTATTTATCCATCTCACCATCCCCAACTTACTCCTCCCCTATATACTTCTCCCAAAAAAGAAAGTCAGGGACATCACGCGAGGTGTCCCTGACTTTTTATTAGAATTTTAATTTATCTGGTCTATAAAATGCGATGATAATTGAAGCGATGATAAAGAATGCCATGGCTATAAATAACGGGAAGTCGATTTTAATATCGAATGCTGCCCCGGCTACCAATGGCCCTATTAAGTTACCAACACTTGTGGCGGCTGAGTTCAAGCCACCTGCAGTACCTTGGTTATTACCTGCTAATTTAGAGAAATAGTTCGTCATAGATGGTCTGATCAAATCAAATCCTATAAATATTACGAAACTGACTAACATCACTGTAATGTAGTGAGAAGCATATACAAAAGCTCCTAGAATTAACACTGAATAAATTAATGAGAATAGCGTTAATTTAATTTCACCGATCTTACCGACAAGTTTCTCGAATAAGAATAATTGGAATATAACCCCTACTATAGCGCCACCTGTAATCGCGATAGAAATATCTTTCGGTTCAAAGCCTACTTTCTCTGCTGTATATAATGAGAACATTGTTTCTGTAGATGCTAAACCGTAAGACAATATCAACATAATGATAATCGGTACAACAAACAATTTATATGGAAATGGCTCTTTGACTTTTGGACGTGCTGTTTCATTTGTATCATCGTCACTTGCTTCTTTTAAAAGGAATACCGAGAATAACAAAGCGATGATGCCAAGTACACCAGCAAAATAAAAAGGCATTCTATGCGAAATTTCTGCTAAGAATCCTCCTACACCCGGTCCAACTATGAACCCTGTATTAATAACGGCTGACATATAACTAAAGTTCTTTGCTCTATTTTCTGAAGTTGACAAATCACCTATCATACCATTTACACCAGGCATGACAAACGCTGCACTAATGCCACCTAATACTCTTGAAACTAAAAGTATTGAAAATGTATTACCCATCGCGAAAATAAATTCTGAAATGGAGAATAATAGCAGGCCGATAATGATAATAATTTTTTTACCAAACTTATCTGCAAATCGTCCTCCAAACGGTGAAGCGATCATTTGGAACATTGCAAATACTGCGACCAGCATGCCTAAATCACTTCCATTTAAATCTAAATCATGCAAAATTGTAGGTAATACTGGTATGACAATACTAATACCTAAAAACATTAAAAATATATTAAAATATAAAACGTTTAACTTATTATTCATTTTAGACCTCCTTCTTCATTACTTTTACAAATATTAAGTGATTTTCACTATATTCTAATCTATTTATTTTGATTTGCATAACATAATGCAATCTTTAATATATACAATTTATAGTGTATAGTAACTATACAGTCAATAGGAGGAACTTAATTTATGCAAAAAATTAATCAAATACCTATAAGTGAGTTTGCAAGCTTAACAAATGTTAGCCGTCAGACACTCATATACTATGATAAAATCAATCTTTTCAAACCAGATTATAAGAACGAAATTGGCTACCGATATTACTCCATTAAACAAATCGAACTTATAAGTGTAATAACTTTATTGAAAGAACTCGGCATGCCATTGAAAGAAATTAAAGAATATACACAAAATAAATCACCAGAGCACTTCTTAAATTTAATGACGCAACAGAAGAAAACGATTCAAGAACAGAAGAAGCATTTAGAATACAATGAAATGATCATTGATAGTAAGATTCAACTCATTAGAGACGCTATGGAAACATCCTTTGAAAAAATTGAAATTGAAGAATATGATGAAATGACTTTCTATATCAGTGACAACATCGCGAATGCTTCAGAACTCGATTTCTTAATATCGATTAACCAGTTTATTGATGAGCTGAAATCACACGAAATTTTTTCTAGTCAGCCAATCGGTGTCGTAACCCATAAAAATGATATTTTAAGTGGTAATTACTATCATTATAGTTATCTATACGTGAATATCCCAAATTCTAAAAAGCACTATAAAAATACCGTTACGTTAAAAGGTAAATATTTAGTCGGTTATTATATAGGAATTGATGAACATGTTGAAGAAGCGTATAACAAAATGTTAAATAAAATAGATGAATTGAATTTAACAATGGGTGAATATGTATATGAAGAATATGTATTTGATTCAGTTATTAAAAATAATGAGAATGAATATATCACTAAAATTATGATTGAAGTCATATAAAAAAGCATAGACTCCGGGATATCATCTCCCAGACTCTATGCTTTTATTTTATTGGAAACATCTTAAAATACGTACCGATTTTCCATAAGTATTCTAACGGACCATATTTAAAGTAACTTAACCATAAACTTGAGAATATTAGCTGTATCACAAGAATAATTAAACAAAGATTCGCCGTATGTATTAAACGACAATCTGATAATCCTAATCCATAGCTAAACAATAGTATCAACAACGTCTGCCCGATATAATTCGTAAGTGCCATTTGCCCATATGTTCTTAACGGTTTCAATAATTGTTGTACGACTTTATATTGTAATAACGTGACGAGTATACTAAAGTAACAGATCGTCATGATAGGACTCAAAATTAAAATAAATTGATTTGTTAAAGCGTATTGTTTCAAATATTGTGCTTCAGTAATACCTGTATATTTAATCGCTTGATAAGAAGCGCCAACGTAAATTTGATTTAAATAATAGATGCCGATTACCGAAATGATCATCGAAATTACCGCAATAATGGCATAATACTTTCTATGCTGAAACATTTTTTGATGTAGACCAAATTGAGCAAATGTTAAACCTAAAGTGAACAGTGGAAGCGGCATTAATATTTTTCCACCTAAGCCAATCGCTACGCATAAGAGTACGATACCGATTACGAAATTCACCCACTTATTCACTTTAAACAGTGGTAGTAGCACTAAACCAAATATGGCGTAAACAAGCAATACCTCTCCCGGTTGAAGTTGCATATGCCCTAATCCTAACAGCGCCAATATCAAAATTCTCCTCAAATAAATCACATATGGATGTTCACTTTTCGCTTTTGCACGATTAATAAAAATATAAAAACCAACACCAAACAAAAATGAAAAAATCGACATAAATTTTGATTCAATAAATATATCTAAAAATTTCTGATAACGAACTTCTACTATTGAAAAATCAAATGGTACTTGTATTATGCTTGAAACATTAAGAAAAATAATGCCTAATAAAGCAAATCCTCTAATATAATCTAATTCATAAATACGATGATTCGATGCAGTTGGATTCATGACATATGCCCCCTTTAATTCCTTGTTATAATTTATCATTTATATAAAGAAATACAACGAACAATATTGTCACATGCCTTGTCACATCGCATTAAAAAAGACTAGGACAACTAGCCCTAGCCTCAATATAATACTATGCCTTCAATCTTGCTTGAATCATAATTGGATAGATACATAATGCTGATATGATTCCAACTGCGCCTAATATATGAAGCATTTCATAAATATGTTGATATACCCATTTGAAGAATGGCGTAAAATCACCAAGTACAAACCAGATAAATACGATGACACCTAGAAATAGTACACCGATCATTGTTGGGATAACACCTATGCGATAAATAATCGCACCGAGTAAGAAACAAATTCCTGCGATAAACAATATAGCTAGGAAATCCACCCACATACTATCCAATCCACTAGCATTAGGTAGTATATCCGATATTCTCATAAGTGTTACATCACTATTTGTCTCACTTGCTACACGCTCTAATATAAAGCTAATCACTTCTTGAATGATAAGCATCATAACTATAAATATAATGTAACTTAGCCATAAACTTACGATATACTGTCTTCTTGTCGCACCAAGTTCAATTGATGATTTAAGTGGATCACCAAACATGAATAATGGTAAGAAACCTAAGATACCGTATACCGGTCCAGATAATAAAGGATTAAATGAATCTGATGGTCCAATATAAAATCCAATTACAAAGTATATCGCGGCTAAAACAACAAGTACGATACTAAACGTATATAATTGTACTTTTAGTTCTTTAAAGATAATCGAGAAAGACCCTTTTAAATCACCCATGATTAGCCTCCTTTGTCATCGTCATATTCACTAAATAATCTTGAATACTTGCTTTATCAACTTTCACATTCAACGCTCTACACTGTTCTTGTAACGCTGCATCATATGGAATATCCGCCATCACTTTATGCTGACTCATAATCGTTGATTGCTCGATAATAGCATCCTCCGAAGTAATTTGATGGATATCTTCTAATTTACCAACTAATATCGCACCTCTAGATTGAAAGTATTCTATTGGCTCATGTAACTTCACACGATGATCAGATATCACGATGAGCTTTTCACATATTTTCTCAATTTCTTTAATATGATGAGACGCAATCATGATATATCTCGGATCCGCTTCGAACGATTCTCTCAACGCTTGTGTAAACAACTTTCTCATATAAGCATCTAATCCGTTTGTCGGTTCATCTAACATCGTCACTGGTGCATGACTTGCGAGCCCAATCACACTTTGAACCATTGACTTCATACCTTTAGAAAAGTTTCGAATCTTCTTCTTTCGTGGTAGTTCAAATAAATCTATTAAATAATCCGCTTCTACTTGATCCCAATTGTCATTGAACATCGCTGCAAATTTCATCGCGTCATTTACATTCCATGACTTTCCGAAAAAGTGATTCTCTCTTAAATACGTAATTTGCTTTGAAGCTTCTGCATTGTTATAAGGTTTATAATTTAATATCGCTATGTCACCTGAATTTTGTTTTTCTTGACCTGACATGAGTTTCATTAACGTCGTCTTACCAGAACCATTTCGTCCCCATAAACCAATAATCATTGGTTCATCATCTTGAAGTGTTAAATCTTGAAGTACATATTCGTCTTTGTACTTAAACGACATGTTCTGAATATCAATGATTGTCATAGTCTTGTTCCACCCTTCTTATGAGTTCTTCCTTACTTATATTAAGTCTCTTAGCTTCTTTAACCATGTTTTGGATATAAGAGTTTGAGAAGTCTTGCATTCTTGTATTTACGAGCTTGTCGCGCGCATCTTCAGCTATAAATACACCAATCCCTCTCTTCTTAGCTACAATGCCTTCATCCATCAACAGTGCAATACCTTTTTGAGCCGTCGCTCTATTAATATTGTAAAAGTTTGAAAGTTCCGTTGTGGAAGGTATTTGTTCGCCTTCTGACAAAAGTCCTTCAACTAAATCATCTTTAATCATATCTGCAATTTGCAAAAATATAGGTGTATCTTCATTTAAAGTAGGTTTCATTTTCATTCTCCTTATCCTATAACATGATTGGTTGATTAGTTGTGTAATCAACTATAATATCATTCATGTTATTTGTCAAACATTCTTCATTTATTTCATTCGTCCTAAACGATGTTAACCCCTATTATATCAGCAATTCACATACGTTAAATTTAATTTATTAAAACAAAAAAAGACTTAGACACCTCATCATGTCTAAGTCTCTTATAATAATTACATCTAAAACAATGTATGAATCGCTTTGTCGAAATATTTTTCAAAGTATTCATGTCTATGAATGCCTTCTTTATCTGTTATAAACGTTAAAGTCGACGCATCATTGATCAACTTCTCTTTCACCAACTCAACGGCTTCATACGTATTCGGTACCATCCATTTTAATATATTAGGATATTCTACTCCTTCTTGCTCTCCTACATACCAATAAATATGACGTGGATACTCTATTGGTTTGCTATTTTTAATAAAATCTATAAAGTTCGGATACCACATAGAAGCAGACATTAAAATATAGCTACCAAATAAGTGTGGACGTGTTAATAAAGCATATAATGAGACTAACGCGCCGAATGAGCCACCACCGATTGCTAAATATTCCGCTTCATCAAAGATATGATAATGTTCTTTAAGAAATGGTATTAATTCAAATTCCAACATATCTAAATATTGATCAGCTTCTCCCGCATAATGAGCTTGATCGACTTGCTCTTCCCATGGTGTATATTCCCTATTTCTATCAACCGGTTCAATACCGACATACATAATATCTCGCGGCTTATCTTCAATCAGTTTATTAAATATATAATCCCCATCTTGAACGATAACTGTCTTGAATGGTTTAGGATTTTGTTCATCATAACCAACTGGCATAGCTACCGATACGAATCGATCATTCCATAAAAATTTTTGTACTACTTGCATAACTTTTCACTCCCGTTATATTCCCTTCTATAATTGAGAAACGTTATCATTTATTACATCATACCACAAATACCGTTAGTTATCATTTGCATATGAGATGCCTTTGTATCATGATTAAAATAATCTTTAAATAAATTTAACAAGGGGTGTTATTTTTATGAAAAAAGCGCTAATCGTTCTTACAGAAGCATATGCAGATTGGGAAGTCAGTTACGTTGCTGCAGAACTCGCTATGTCACACGGATTTAAAATCGATACAGTATCATTAGGTGAATCAACTGTTACATCTATCGGGCAATTGAAGACAATCGTTGACTATACAATAGATGACATTAAAGAGCCTTACGATGCTTTAATTATCATTGGCGGTAACAATTGGTCACAAATTGAAAATGAACAACTCGTACAACTCATTAAGACATCTTTAGACAATAATATTGTTGTAGGCGCAATATGTGCAGCCGTTGACTTCTTTGCACGAAATGGATTACTTACGGGATATAAACATACAGGAAATGATTTAAACCAATGGACGACTGAAGAGAAATACAAAGCCTATACAAACGCATTAGACTTTATGAATGAAGATAGTGTTGTTGATAAGAACCTCGTCACAGCAAACGGGTCCAGTGCAGTAGACTTTGCTTTTAATGTAATTCGTGCATTAGGGCTTCTAGATTACAAAGAAGCGGAAAAACAAAAATACTTTTATAAATCAGGTTATGTATCTTATAAGATGAAATACGGAGAAATTGGATAAGAAGCGAGAAATATAAAAATAACCTTTAAGGAGCGCTCAATATGACACAACATGAAAACATTGTCACGATTGCCTCACAATGTGGTTTAGATATTCAACCTGAATCAATTTCAATAAATGAATCAGGTCTTGATTTTCAAGTAGCATTTGCTGAAGATAGACATGGTATTGAATGGGTATTACGCATACCGAGAAGACCAGAAGTGTATGAACGAACAGATTCAGAAAAAGAAACCGTAGACTTCGTACAACAACATGTATCATTTGAAGTCCCTAATTGGCAAATTCATAAAGAAACATTAATTGCATATCCTAAATTAACAGGCGTACCTGCAGCTACAATTGATCCTGAATTACAACAATACGTATGGGAAATAGAACATAAACCCGTACCTCAGAATTTTATTGATACACTAGCAGAAGTACTCGTTGATTTGCATCGAATAACAGACGAAGAACTCGCTTCAAGTGACATTAAGACGACAACGATTGAACAAATCAAAGCAGATTATCAAGAACGTATGCATAAAGTGAAAGAAACATATGGTATCTCCCCTGACCTATGGAATAGATGGCAAACATGGTTAGAGAATGATGAGCTCTGGCCAAATCATGTCACGATGATACACGGAGACTTGCATCCAGGTCATATTATGGTGGATAAAGAAGCAAATGTGACAGGTCTGATAGATTGGACAGAAGCCAGTCATGCAGACCCGTCCAATGATTTTATGGGGCATCATCGTGTATTTGGCGATGAAGGATTAGATGAGCTAATAGAAGCTTATGATAAAGCTGGTGGCACGACTTGGCCATATATGAAAGAACATATTATTGAATTGAATGCAGTATTTCCAATGTTTATCGCTGAATTTGCGCTTGCTTCAGGAGAAGCGGCATATGAGAAGATGGCAAAGAAAGAATTAGGCGTTGATCAGTAAGATAATATCAAAAAAGGTTAGCTCGTGTGAGCTAACCTTTATATATGTGTTGCAAAGAAATTATTTAAGATGGTTAATTGTTCCGGCACGCTATTTCTTGAAACTTCTGGATGTGACGTAATATGTTTATCTGCTAAGTTGATTTTGTAAATCTTAGATGCATCAATACGATCTGTCTGTTTATAATACAGTTCAACATTTTCACTACATATCACGTATTTCGTATATTCATTGCTGTCATCTAAATGCTGATTAATTTGAGGGACTAAATCGTCATTTCTCAAATCTTTTAAGAACCTTCTATCTTTCTGCTCTAGCGCACCACCAATATTCACAATTGGATCTACTGCTAATGTATTCATATCCATCGCCGTACCATGATAAATCGCACCCGTACCACCTTTAGAACCGCCGTAAAGTACAACATGCTCTTTATCAATATTCAGTTCTTCCATCACCTTTAAAATCGTACTCTGAATTTCCTGCTCATATTCAGGATAATTCGTCGTACTAATATAATGAGAGCCATGTGATACATTTAAATCCATTATTCTTAAAGTATAAACATTCTTCACGAGACTTCTCTCAATACCATCAAAGAACTTAGGAAACATCCTGTTCGGAATCAATGAACTATCATATCGCTTAGCATCTGGCATACAAGTGAAAATAACAAGCAACTTCTTAGGCACCTCATCATTTACCTTCCTACCAGCAGGCTCATCTAATGTATAGAAAATATCCTTATGTCTAATTAAATCTTTTCTCTTAAATAATTCATGTACATGTGTTCTCTTATAGAACTTAGAAATCGTCTTTTGATGAAAATACAAAATATAATCATTAGCCAAGATTTCTTTATACATTTCATGTAGTTTACTATCTTGTCTAGCTAACTGAATAAAATTCGAACTGCTACCCGTATCAATTTGAATACGCTTTTGATTCATAAAATCAATAGGCTCATGAAGCGCATAGATTTCTTTAGGTTTATTACGAATTTTCTTAACAAACCTCCCCTTATCAAACAAATAAGCCATAAATATCCCAACCCTCTATTTAGTATTATGTATTATATCTCTCACGTCGTACTAAAAAAGAAATGTTTGTTATAGCTTAACATATTGGGGAGATTGTATAGAAAAAATTATATAAAAAGAACTCAATTAGCTCTATAATTACAAGTGACTAAGAATAATAAACAGGGTATTTTTATGTAAATAAATGATACTATAATAAATAGAAAATAAACTTGTAGGAGAATGACATGAAGAGGTTAATAGGTATTAGTATATTAAATTGTATATTATTAGTTGGATGTGGGAACAGCACTTTAGATAAAGACTATTTAAACATAGCGCACAGAGGCGCAAGTGGTTCTAAACCAGAACATACATATGCATCTTATGATAAAGCCATAAAACAAAATGCAGATTATACAGAGTTAGATTTGCAAATGACTAAAGACAAAAAATTAATCGCAATGCATGATAATAAAGTAGATAGAACTACAAATGGTACTGGATTAGTTAAAGATAAGACTTTAAAAGAAATAAAAAGCTTAGATGCTGGATCGTGGTTTGATAAAAAATATAAAAATGAAAAAGTACCAGAATTAAATGATATTTTGAATAAGTATAAATATAAAACTAATTTTTATATTGAAACTAAACATCCAGATATGTATCCAGGAATGGATGAAAAACTAATAAAAGATTTAGAAAATAATGGTTTGCTTAAACAAAAAAACTTGAAAAATGGTAACTTAATCATTCAATCATTCTCTGAAACCAGTCTAAAAAATATACATAAACTCAATGAAGATATACCGTTAATTCATTTAATAAATGATAAAGATGTAGAAAAATTAAACGACAAAGAATTGGAAAGACTATCTAAATTCACATATGGACTTGGTTTTAATAAAGATGTAATTAATGAAGAATTAGTAGAAAAAATACATAAACACAAATTGAAAGTTCATGTCTTTACACTAAATAATGAACAAGAAGTTAAAGAAATGAAAGATATTAATGTTGACGGTGCTTTTAATAACAATCCTTAATAAGTTTTGATTTTTCTACCTAAAGCAATCAAATCTCATATCGATAGAAAACTAATAGCCCAATCACATATGTGATTGGGCTATTAAAATAGTTACTAGATCATAAAAATTTTTGTTTTAAACACCTCAAGTTTAAATAGACAAAACATATTTTAAAAAATAAAGTGAGAGAGACAATAATTGCTAATATTTTACAAAAGTTAAATTATTATTTTGCAAAAGAAGATTTATGTTTAAAAATACACAATTAATCTTTACTTAATTAAGAATTAAGTATATTATAAAATAAGTTTGATTCAATTTAATTGTGAAGGATGATAATTTTGAAGTATTATAAAGAAATACCTGTTATTAGGGCAATAGCAGCAATAATGATTGTTATAGTACATCTTACGGCTAATTCCTATCATAGAGATAATATTTTTGCTAATGATTGGCTTGGATATTTAAACCAAATTAGTAGATTAGGGACACCTATTTTCGCAATAATAAGTGCTTTTTTATTAACTGCGTCAGTATTAAATAGAGGGTTTGATTTAAAGTATTTTGTTAAATCAAGGTTTTCTAAAATATTTATCCCGTATTTAATTTGGACTAGCTTCTATCTATCGTATCGTTATTTTTACTTACATAATTTAGATGAAAATATAAATGTATTTTCATATTTTATGAAAGGTGACGCCCAATACCATTTATATTTTATTTTAACTGTTATTCAGTTTTATGTTTTCTTCCCTATATTACACAGGGTAAAAAAAGGTGCTCCAATGATAGGCGCATTATGTTTGTCGGCTATTATAAATCTATGGTGGATAAATAAAGAAAATTTCGTGTTACACTTTAAACCTCTAGAAGAATTACTTAATAACCAAGCATTCTTATTTAATTGGATATTCTATTTTATGTTAGGCATAGCACTAGCAAAGTACTACAGCGAATTTCAAGACTTTATAATTAAATACAAAAAGGTATTAAGTGTTTGTATAGGGATTATGTTTGTTGATCTAATAATAAGTATTGATATAAACAATTTATTTACATCAATCCATAGCTATAATTTAATTTATATTCCTTTATTCTTTATTTTTCTAACATACATCTATTCATATATTGAAAAAGAACCTATTTTATTTAATATACTGACACTAATAGGTAACTACTCAATGGGGATATACCTAGTACATGTATTTGTAATGTATACACTCAAAAGAACAAAGTTGTTTGAGAATATAGGAGAAACTTATATGTTTGTACCTACGTTAATTTCAATTTTATCTGTTTCAATTTTCATAGTCTTTCTAATTTCTAAATTGCCTTACGGAAATTATATTGTTCCAATCCCTAAAAAGAAAACAAAAAGCAAAAAATTCAAATCACCAATCTCAACAATGGATTCCAATATAGGAAGATCATAAACCCTTTTAAGAGCAAAAAATTTGGTTTTAATTACACAAAAAAGGTCAGTCCAAAAATGGAACTGACCTTTTTTCTTAACAGTATTTTATTTTCAAATTAATCAATAGGTCTAACAAATTCTTTATTTGCAGTAATAAAACCATTTCGAGTTTTTAGCCTTGGGGTTAACTTTGGCGACATAACAATACTCTCAATATCTACCTCATCGTTTACTTCATAACCTCTAATTATTTCACCTTCAAATTTAGGTGTGTTGTATTCTTTACATCTTTTTAATATACTCACCTTTTTAGGAATATCATATAAATACGAATCTTTATATTCTTCTATTTCTTTAACAAATAATTTATTTGCTGTTATATATGTGCCGTTAGTTAATTGAAGTCTTGGTGTACCTTTAAGTGAGAAAGCAATAGCTGCTACATCAACTAATTCTCCTATATTAAAGCTTAAATCTATTTTTTCTTCAAAATTAGGATCATTATATATATTTAACTTTTTAGTGATGATCACTTTAATTGGATTTTTTATATAATATTTTTGACTAAATTTTTCTTCAACAGACATCTCATTTAGATTATTAACTTTAAATTCAGCCTTAAAATTTTGCCTATTAAGTTTAATATCTTTATTACCATTAGGTAAAAGCATATTTACAGCAAAGGGAATATATTCATTATAAACTATCGTAACATTAAAATTATAAGAAACTTTATTTAACGAGTCTGATTCTACAAGAATGTAATTATCTTTTTCTATGTAATCTACTTCAAATTGATTAGATTCATTATTTATTTCAGTCAATACTACTTTATTAATTTTCACATCATCTTGTTTAAAAACTTTAATTTTTTCATATTTTCTATTATTAATCATATATGTTCCATTGTATATCGCATAGAATTCATCTATTACAGGTAAACATTCACTTAATGATTCAGGCATATCATAATGGATTACATTATCTTTAATATACTTACTAGCATTTCCACCTTTAACATGAATATTAATTAATTCATTAAGCTTTTCATATTCTTTGTTTTTCAATAGATTATAAATATTTATTAACTTTCTATCGCTTATATAATCTTCAATATTCTTGCCATAATCCTCTAATACTTTTAACATTTCATCAAAAATATCATAATATGGCTTCTTATTAAGTCGATTTAAAAAATGTTTTCTATTAAATAATCTAGTTATAAAATCAAGTTCTACAATTCTTGATAATGCCTGATATTCAGCCGTTTCATGTAGTTCTAAATTTAAAACTTCTTTTAAAACATCTAAATTCAAATATGATTTTTCTATAATATCTGTTTGTTTAACTAAAGAATCATTTTCACTATATCTATTCACATGATAAACCGGAACATCATTCATTGATGCAGTATTACTCTTAGATATGGCTTCGATAAAGAATAATTTATCTTCACCATACTTCATATGTTTAAATTCAATATTATTATTAATAATGATACTTCTTTTTAATATTTTTCCTGGTGGCCCAACCGCTCTAAAAATCTTATTTATTTCATAAGGTATTAAATTATTATCTACTTTAAATGAAGTAAATCTAGCTGGATTTGTTATTGACTTATCCTCGTGTTTTATAATTTGGGCAAACCCAACGTCTGAACCGTTTTCTTTTACTTGATTTATTAATATTGGCATTCCTTTAGAGTCTAACCAATCATCTGCATCTAAGAATGTAACATATTCCCCTTTAGCTTCTTTAATACCAACATTTCTAGGTTTCGATGGACTTCCAGAATTTACATCTAATTGAATTACTTTCACAAAATCATGCTGTTTCTCATATTCTTTTAGAATTTCATAAGAATTATCAGTAGAAAGATCATCAATAAATAATGCTTCAATTTTATCTTTACTAATCTCAAGATTCCCAATTGATTCTACACATTCTTTAAGAAACTTTTCTTTATTATATACTGGTACTATTATTGATAAAACCTTTTCCAATATATTACACTCTCTTCTATTTATTATTTATTTCTTTATTAATTAACTCGCCAATATACTTAGATGATTCCCCTTGTTCTAAGCTACAGAATCTTTCATAGAATTCATCAATTTTATCTTGATAAGATTCTTTAATTAAATCTATATCTTTTAAACTATCAGCTAAATCAAATGGATCTTCAATAATCGGTCCTGGTAAATCATTAACATAATCTAAATAAAATCCTCTTAAATTTTTATCATATTTTTCGATATCATATGCAAAGAAGAATTGTGGTCTTTTTAAAACGCCAAAATCAAACATTACTGAAGAATAATCTGTTATTAAGGCATCAGTAATAAGATATAACTCTGAAATATCATCATAATTAGATACATCTATCGCAAAGTTTTCATATCCAGATAAGTCTATAGCATTCGATATTAAATAATGCATTCTTAACAAGATAACATATTCATCACCAATACTTTCATAAAGGTTTTCTAAATTAATTTTCAACTCAAATAAGTATTGACCTTTCTTAATAAATTCATCATCTCTCCAAGTCGGTGCATACATTAAGACCTTTTTACCTTCTGGTATATTCACGTTTTCTCTTATTTTAGAAATAAATTCTTCATCATTTGCATGTGTAACAAGTAAATCATTCCTTGGATATCCAATTTCTAGAACTCTTTCTTCATCCATCCAAAAGGCAGATTCAAATATTTCAGTAGAATAATGGTTAGGTGAAACTAAATAATCCCATCTCGAAGTTTCCATATGGAAATTCCTTTTATATTGTGGTGTCGTTGTACTAGGCATTCTTACAACTTTCATATCATTTGCTAATTTTTTCAATGGTGTTCCGTGCCATGTTTGAATATACTTTTGATTGTCTTTTTTATTTAACGTTAACGGTAACCTTGCATTATTCACCCAAACTTTAGCTTTAGAATAAGCTTTATAATATTCTAAAGACCCCTTTTTTACCTTTAAAGGATTTCCTGGTATTACTGATTTACTAGGATTTTTAAGTATCCACACATACTGGTTCTCAGGATAATTCTTAAGCATATATTCATAGATGTATTTAGGGCTATCACTATAGTTTTTACCACCAAAAGCTTCAAAAACAACTACATTATTGTCAACATTTGATTCATTATCAAACAATGAATAGATAGCCTTATTTTTATTTTTTGTTTTAAGAGCAATACTTTTAAAATGTCTAGCATATTTTCTGAATTTATTAATTTTCAATGCAAGTTCTGGCCTATTCATACGTAATAAGAACATTTCTGTTTGGAATAAGTATTTACCTTCATTTAAATTTGGTGCTTTCAATTCTTTTGCTATTTTACTTAAAAGCATGCCATGTTTTTGATATCGAGATTGAACATCTCTATGAATAGGACTAAACTCTTTCATGATATATGTTTTCATTTTATTTAATAAAAATGTTCTATGAACTTTATTTTTATTTCTCTTCAATGAATCAAAGAAACTTTTTGCGTAATCCACAAATAAAATATC
The DNA here is from genome assembly GCF_022385935.1 of Mammaliicoccus sp. J-M41. NCBI lineage: Bacteria > Bacillati > Bacillota > Bacilli > Caryophanales > Staphylococcaceae > Mammaliicoccus > Mammaliicoccus sp. J-M41. The sequence continues at coordinate 47,229 of NZ_JAJNIR010000013.1, forward strand.
AAACTCTTGTTCAGTTAATACTTTTCCTTTAAATGGATCATAAACTTCACCACGATAATAAAATGGGAAGTTAAATATTCTAATAAATTCATCTACATGTGATGCATAATCAATAATAAATGAATTATCAGTATAAATTTCTAACTCTTCATTAAATTTAACATTATATTTTTTTGCGATACTTGTTTTAAAAATAATGTTGCAGGCTGAGTTCTTTCTCAAGAATGAATTAGCATTTGTTTCATATTTATATCTTTTTACTTTTACTATATTTTGGTTAATATATTGTGGTTTACGTAATGTGAATTTATGAATTGGTGCAATTAATGCATCAAGTCCACTAATATTCTTTAAATAATAACCAATTGCATAAGAAGCAAGTTGATCATCAGCATCTAAAAACATAAAGTAATCAGTACTTACATTTTCAATGGCTTTATTTCTTGCTTTTGCATGACCTTGATTCTTATCAAAATTAATAATTTGTATATCTTTATCATAAGTCTCTAACTCTTTTAATAATATTTCAGTAGTTTTGTCTTCTGATCCATCATTAACAATAATCACATCAAAATCTTGATTTCTTTGATTTTTAAGACTTCTTATACAATCCTGAATATATTCCTCTTTATTGTAATATGTGATAATGACTGTTAATTCATTCATTCTATTTCTCCTTATCTCTCTAACTAGTTACAAATTGAATTTACTTTTAAAACTAAACATTTTAATCCCGAGAATCACTAACTTACGAATAATTATGAACTATTTTTCTTTCTGTTTAATTTTTACGATTTTAAAATTTCTAATAACGTAAGAATGCAACCTTACATAAACTATTAAGGTTGCTTAATATTAGTATTTTATTTTAATAGAAACTATGATCAGTATATTTTATAATTAAAGATCTACTATTCTAATTCAGCTTCTTTTACTTCACCATCTCTAATTTCTAAGTAATCTTGCATAATATTTTGTATATAAATCAAAATTGCCATAGAAACAAATGTTATACTTATAAATTTTGTGAAATTTTTCATTATTAACCCCTCAGCCCAAATTTAATTATTTTTATTCTATTTCATATTGGATAACTTTAATATTTCCATATTAATTTCAATTATTATTTAGAAATACTAAATTCGACACTTTATATACAATGATTATATCATGTTATTTTTAAATAAAAAGTGTTTTTTTAGATTTCAAAACTTTTTTCTACAAGATTAATAACATTTAGCTAGTTTTAATTTTGCTAAATTCATTTATTTCTTTTAATCCAATACATATTTTATCAACTAAGTAATTAATTGTTGATTTCTTTTTAGATTATCTCTATTTCTTACATTAAGTTTTCTAAATTTAATCATAAGAAAAGCAACCTCTCATTTTTTCTGAAAGGTTGCTTTTCTTTTTCTTACTTATTTCAAACTAAACCTATCTTCAAACTCCTCAATCACATCATCTAATTTCTCAACGTCTAATGAGAAGTACAGTTTCATTTTAGGTTCTGTTCCTGATGGACGGACTGCTATAAATCCTTCTTCAAATATGAACTTAATGAGATCTGTTTGTGGTAAGTGAATGGTTTGGGTCTTACCTGTTTTAACATTAAGTGATTCTTTCGTTATATAGTTTTCTATAAACAATGGTGTTAAGTTCGAGATTTCTATGGACTCAAGTTGCTTAAATTCGTTCATTAAACGATTTATTTTCTCTCGTCCTTCTGCACCTTCAAATGTTGGTGAGAGGGTCTTGTCTTTATAATGACCATGTTCTTGATAAATATTATCTAATACGTCTTTGAATGTCTTGTTTTCTTGTGCTAGTTGTTCTTTATACTTAATCAATAATGCTGCTGTTTGTATGGCATCTTTATCTCTAGAGAAGTCATCTACTAAATAGCCATGGCTTTCTTCGAAAGCCAGTACAAGCTTAGACTCATTATTTTCCAAATTCTTTAATTGTTCTGAGATATATTTAAAGCCCGTTAAGACATTAATAACGCCGATATTTAATGATTGAGCTAATTTTTCACTTAATGCACCTGTTACGACAGATTTAATGATGTATCTATTTTTAGTATCCAATAGCTGAATATTTCTCATTTTCAAAAGTAATAATCCTATTTCATTACCATTGAAATATCTTGATGATCCATCTTGATATCTTTCAACGACACCTAATCTATCTGCATCTGGATCTGTCGCTAATACAAGTTGTGCTTGTTCTTGTTCAGCGAGTTGTTTACCTAAGTCAAATGTATCTTCCGCTTCTGGATTCGCAATATTAACAGTTGGAAAGTCTCCATTTGGCTTAGATTGTGCTTCTTCTACTACATAGTTTGTATACGACAAATCTTCAAGTACATCTGACAATAGAGGCAAACTTGTTCCGTGTAAACTTGTTAACACTGTTTTTGTTTGCGATGTTTCAAATGAACCGACAAGTTCTTTAACTGCATCTTTATATGCTTTAGTCGTCTCTCCCTTGAATGGCAGAATCAATCCACGTTCCTGCAATGTTTCAAACTCATCAGTTTGTATATTTAATAGGTCTTCCACTGTATCAATATAACGACTTAATTCTATTGAAGGCTCTGTTAATAACTGTCCACCGTCTGGACCGTATACTTTAATGCCATTATAGTTCTTAGGATTATGACTAGCAGTAATCATAATACCTGCTGTTGTTTTTAAGTGTCTCACTGCGAATGACAGTTCTGGTGTCGATTTATATGTTTCTGGCAAGATAACTTCTATCCCATTTGTAGCGAGTACTTGTGCGATTTCAATCGCAAATTCTTGAGATAAGTGTCGTGTATCAAAATGAATCACCACTTTAGGTTCATTCGTTATGTTTCTTAAATATTTAGTTAATCCTAAAGCAAACTTTTGAATCGTGAATTTATTTAATCGACCTGGACCGATTCCGAACGTACTTCTTATACCTGCTGTCCCAAATGATAAGACATCTGTAAATCCCGCTTCAATCTCTTCTTCTGTTTGAACATTATAAAATTGTTCAACTAAGCTTTCAGATATTCTTTGTTCCCATTGTGCTCTCAAAGTTCTATCCCCTTCACCTAAATGTCTAAAGATTGTAGATAACGTTTAATTTCTTCACGCATTTCTTGGTCTTTCAATGCATATTCTATCGTTGTCTTCACAAATCCTATTTTCTCACCAACGTCATAACGTTGACCTTCAAAGTCATATGCATAAACTTTATCATCTTTATTTAAACGTTCGATGGCATCTGTTAATTGAATCTCTCCGCCACTACCTTCATCTTGATTTTCCAGGTAATCAAAAATTCTTGGAGATAACACATATCTACCCATAATCGCTAGATTTGATGGTGCAGTACCTTGTTCTGGTTTCTCCACAAATCGATTTACTTCATATAAACGTTCCACTTGATCCTTTGGATCAATAATACCATAACGATGTGTTTCTGTTTCAGGCACTGTCTGCACACCAATTACAGATTTACCTGTCGCTTCATATTGTTCCATTAATTGTTTAATAGCCGGATTATCAGATTCCACAATATCATCACCTAACAGCACAGCAAATGGTTCGTTTCCGATGAATTGTTTCGCTGTATAAATCGCATGTCCTAATCCCTTTTGTTCTTTCTGTCTGACATAGAAGATATTCGCTAATTCTGTTGAATATTGAACTCTATCGAGTAATTCAAGTTTACCTTTTTCATATAATGTTGTTTCTAGTTCTTTTTGAATATCGAAATGATCTTCAATCGCACGTTTATGTTTACCCGTCACAATAATAATATCTTCAATTCCAGCACGCGCTGCTTCTTCGACGATATATTGAATCGTCGGTTTATCTAATATTGGTAACATTTCTTTAGGCATTGCTTTAGTAGCAGGTAAAAATCTTGTTCCTAATCCTGCTGCAGGTATAATTGCTTTTTTTATTTTATTGTTATCCATTTTAAGTTCCCTCACTAACAAGCTTTTTAAACTATCTATATTAATCGTCACTTTTTATTACATCATTACACATTATAAATTACATTTTCATAATTCGCGAGTAATGACATAAATAATGATGCTTTTAAATCCCATATTATTCAATATTATCGTCAATCACTTATTCTCCTGTATCATCTTATTATGCGTCACGCGGTTATCGAAATTTTTAGCGATATTTATTTTATAATCTGTATGTTTGTCATAATCTGTTCCATACACGCAAGCATACAATATATCCATTAAGAAACTGATGGAATCTCGTGTTGTAAAGTTGCTAATTTTGGAATATAACTTTTCTCTTGTTGAGATGCGTAATGTACTGTCTGCGTATTTGGTTACTGTATTTTCACCAATACTTGTGAGTCCGATAATTGGAATATGCTTTTTCTTTAACATCGGTAATAATTTCATGATGCTTTGATTTTCACCACTATATGAAATAAAGATGGCACATGTATGTTTCGACGACTTCTCTATTTCAAAATGGGGTTCGAGTGCACAGAGTTTAACGGTCTTGCCAATTTGATTCATTCTCATTTCAAAGTCTTCGCATATCATCAAATTGTGATACAATCCAAATATTTTAATGGTTTCCGCTTCTTTTAAATACGTGACTGCTTTATCCAATTCTTGATGATCGATTAAATGCACAGTGTCGTCTATCGTTGTTTGATTGAGTCTCGCTAATTTATGGCTAATGGACATGTTATTATCAGATGCATCAAATGGGAAGTTTGCGTCTATTGATTCATAATGTCGGTTTAAGTATTCTATTTCTTCTAAATAATGATCCTTTAACTCTAACCAGCCGTCGAATCCTAACTTTTTAGCTATGCGAATACCAGTCGAAGGATGTGTATATGTTTCTTTAGAAATTTGATTTAACGCCTTAGACTTAATCCTCTCTCTTTCTTCAAACAAATATTGAATAATACTTTGTTCTGCTTGTGAAAATATATCTTCTTTCATTCTTTCTGTTAAAAGCATATTGATATCTCCTTTTGTAAAAAGTCATTACAAAAATCCGGTTTATTTTTAGGAAATTTGTAAATGCCATTTGATAATGCCCGATTTGCCTTTTTAATGATTACTTCTATTTTATACTTAACGTGTATAAGAAAGAAAATATTAGGAGGTCATTATAATGGAAAAAGGGATAAAAATTGTAACTATCGGTGGCGGTAGCAGTTATACGCCTGAATTGATGGAAGGTTTTATTAAACGATATGAATCTTTACCTTTAAGTGAAATTTGGTTGGTGGACATTCCTGAAGGTAAAGAGAAATTAGAAACTGTCGGCAAAATGGCACAAAGAATGTGGGATGCTTCTCCATATGATGTTACAGTACATTTATCATTAGATAGACGCGAAGCTTTAAAAGATGCTGATTTCGTTACGACACAATTTAGAGTAGGTTTATTAGATGCTAGAATCAAAGATGAACGTATTCCTTTATCACATGGTTTCTTAGGTCAAGAAACGAATGGTCCGGGTGGTATTTTCAAAGCGTTAAGAACAATTCCTGTCTTATTAGATATTGTCGAAGATATGAAAGAACTTTGTCCAAATGCATGGTTAATTAATTTTACAAATCCAAGTGGTATGGTAACAGATGCTATCGTACGATACGGCAAATGGGAAAAAGTACTTGGTCTATGTAATGTACCTGTGAATAGTTTGATTAATGAGCCGGAAATGTTGAATGTTGGTGAAGGAGAACTTACGCATCATTTTGCAGGATTAAACCATTTCCACTGGCATCGAGTTAAAGACGCAAATGGTCATGACGTGACTGATCAATTAAATAAACAATTAGTTGAAGATGCATCATCGTTACCTTCTAATATCTTTGATGTTCCATTTTTCGAAGAGCAATTACAACAAATGCAGCTCATTCCATGTGGTTACCATAGATATTACTACCGTGCAGAAGAAATGCTTGAACATGCACTTAAAGAATACAATGATCCAGAAATCGGTACGCGTGCTGAACAAGTTAGACAAACTGAAAAAGAATTATTTGAACTCTATAAAGATGAACATCTCGATCATAAACCAGAGCAACTAAGTCAACGTGGCGGCACACACTATTCAGATGTTGCATGTGAGACAATTGCATCTATCGCTTCAAATAAAAATACACATGTCGTAGTATCTACTGTTAATAAAGGTGCAGTACCAGATTTAGCACCTGATGATGTGGTAGAAGTGTCAGCATATATCAACGCGACAGGTGCACAACCAATCGCATTCGGTTCCTTACATCCAGCAGAGCGCGGATGGTTACAAGTAATGAAGAATATGGAATTATGTGTAGAAGAAGCAGCCGTTACAGGAGATTACGGATTACTATTACAAGCATTTATTATCAACCCATTAATTCAAAGTGGAGAATCTGCGAAACAAGTAATGAATGAATTACTCATTGCACATAAAGCATACTTACCACAATTTGCAGAAACAATCGCTCAATTAGAAGCACAAGGTGTCACAATTAAAGATGACAAAGCAAGAGCATTGAGCGCAGAAGCATCATTGAAAGAAGTATAAGTAGGAAGATAGAAGTCTTGGATGAAGCGTGAGGCAGTAAAGTGTCTCACGTTTTTTTGTGTGAGTGTGAGTGTTGAAGTGGTGCGCTAACGATCTTGTTTGTGATTCTTGAGCGTTAGAATTTCTAACGATCTTGTTTTGCAGCCTTGATCGTTAGAGCCCCATCAAAATACAAAAAAACCGATTGTGCCCCTGCACAATCGGCTTCAATACTTTCCTATATGATAATATTATCTATTAATCTTGCTTGGCTAAATTTAACGGCTAGTGAAATAAAGATTTGTCCTTCTATTGTATGTTGTTCTTCTAATTCTGGATAACTGTAAATAGCGACTTCTACTATATCTCCGCTCACGTTACTTTCTAAATATTGCGTGATGGCTTGTATTAAGACGTCACTATTTCTTTCACCTTCATCATATTTCTTCTTAGCTAATGTTAAACTTTTAGATAAATGTACGGCTTCTATTCTTTCTTGTTCTGTTAAATAGATATTTCTTGAACTTTTTGCTAGCCCATCTTCTTCTCTTACGATATCTATTGGTACGATTTGAACTGAGTGGTTAAAGTCTTCTACCATTTTTTCTATTATAGCGAGTTGTTGTGCGTCTTTTCTACCAAAGTAAGCGCGTGTTGGTTGAATAATATTAAACAACTTATTAACGACTGTGACAACACCATCAAAGTGACCTGGTCTTTTCTTACCTTCTAGCACTTGTGCTAAACGACCTACAGTAATCGTCATCTCTAGTTCTCCTGGATACATTTCTTCAACTGTTGGATGAAATACATAATCTACGCCAATTTGTTTAAGTTTCTCTAAATCAGATTCAAATGGTCTTGGGTAATCATCAAAATCTTCATTAGGTCCGAATTGTAATGGATTTACAAAAATACTCACTGCAGTTACATCATTTTCTTCTATTGATTGTTTCATCATTTTTAAATGACCATCGTGCAATGCACCCATCGTTGGTACGAGTCCTATTGTTTTACCTTGAGATTTAAATTGAGATACGATTGAATTCATATCTTTAATACGTTCTACTACTTGCGTCACTACTCTGTCTCCCCCATCACTTTCTTCTTATATGTGTGTGCTTCTGAAGGGAATGCACCACTTTTAACTTCTTCATGATATGCTTTTAGTGCATCTACACCATTTGAAAAATCACCATATTGTTTCACAAATTTAGCAATATGTTCTGAACCGTAATTTAATAAATCATGATATACCAGTACTTGACCATCTGTACCTTTTCCTGCGCCAATACCGATAACTGGAATTGTCAGTTGTTCCGTAATCACTTCAGCTAAATCACTTGGAATCGCTTCTAATACGAGCATTACTGCCCCTGCCTGTTCAACTGCTTTCGCATCTTTTATCAATTGTTCAGCTTCTCTTTTTGAACTTGCTTGTAATTTATAACCTGTAATGCCGACACTTTGAGGTGTTAAGCCTAAATGAGATACGACTGGCACACCAATTTGAGTACAACCTTGGATCAATGTCGTATGCACACCTTCGATTTTCACAGCGTTTGCTTTAGTATCTTTATACAATTGAATCGCATTTTTCATATCCGTTGTATGGTCGATACCTACTGCTCCAAAAGGTACATCAACGATTACGTAACTTTCTGGTGCACCTCTTCTAACAGCTTTCGCATGATGTATCATATCTTCCATTGTCACTTCGACTGTACTATCGTAGCCCAACACAACCATTCCTAAAGAATCGCCTACTAAAATAGTGTCTATACCTGCTGCTTCTGCTTGTTTAGCACTTGGATAATCGTATGCTGTAATCATGGATATTTTTTCTTTTTGTTCTTTCATGGACAACAATTGTTTAATGGTTTTCATCCCGTACCACCTTCTTATATTTGTTATTATGTATATATTAACATTGAAAGGAAAATAATAAATGAAAAAGTTTGGAATAATCGGTCCTGGCGCTGTGGGTACAGCCATTACATTTGCTTTAACGCAATCAAACCTTGATGTTACGCTGTTTGGAAGATCAAATGCTACAGTCTATTTCCAAGAATACAATCAAGATGTGCAACATTCATTTCCCGTTCAATCTTTAGAAGATGCACATGAAAAAGTAGATATCTTATTTATTGCTGTCAAAGCAACGCAACTCGACGCAATCATCCCGTATCTTCATCATATCCTACATGCTAATAGCGTTATTATTTTAACTCAAAATGGCTATGGACAGTTAGAAAAAATTGATCACCCACACAAATTTCATGCTGTCGTATATATAAGCGGACAAAAAGAAGGCAACGTCGTCACGCACTTTAGAGATTGGACTTTAAGATTACCTAATCACGCGCAAACATTAGATATTAAAAGTTTAACCGAAGATAGTTTACTTAATATTGAATGTCTCGAAGATTATGATCAACATGTTTGGTATAAATTAATCGTCAATTTAGGGATTAATACGGTAACTGCTCTTACGAGACAACCAGCTCGTGTACTTAAACACAATCAAATACATTCACTTTGTTACAACTTATTAGTTGAAGGTAATCATGTCGCTAAAGCTGAAGGTATATATTTTGATGATGATTTTGAAGAGAGCATTATGAAAATTTATGAAGGCTACCCTGATGATATGGGTACAAGTATGTATTACGACATCATAAGTGAAAGACCTTTAGAAACAGCATTTATACAAGGTTATATCTACAAAGTTAGCCAAAAACACAATTTAACAACACCTTATATAGATAGTACTTATGCAGTTTTAAGTACTTATTAATGCATCCATATTAATAGCCCCTATACCACGGGAATAATGGTATAGGGGCATTTTTTATACGTTTAACTCCTATTTAATATATCTTCCATCATCAACCAACCTTTTTGATCCGTGTTGTCTGGATCATATGGTTCGAAACCATAATTTAAATACATATTAATTGCTGGATAACTCGTTGTTTGTGTCGTTAAATATACTTCTTTATGACCAAGCTCAATTATTTTGTTAAGTGCTGCACTTAATAATGGCTTTGATAATTTCTTACCTTGATATTCTGGTTTAATGGCTACGAAATGTATTCTACCCAAATGTGAGTCCGTTAAAGGTAACTGACCGAACCATGCTGTCGTCGTCCCTATTACATCACCTGATGCATTCTCAATAAATAAACATCTATATTTCATTTCTTCTATATGAGAGCCAAATTCTTTATGAAACCTTTGCAATGCTTCGTCTATATTTGAAAATTCCTCTGCAGCAGTTTCAACTTCTGCCCAAAGACGTTCGTCCCCTTCTTCAAACATTCTAATCGAATAACCTTCTGGTAATTCATATTCAGGTATGTTGTCTAAATGATTTCTAATCATCTTAAGCTTAATTCTTTCCATAATAATACACCTCTATTTCTATAAAGTTACTGTAAACGTTTCAAATTACAACTTGTCATATGCCTATTATCTTTTTAATCTGACTGTCATAAAAGAAATTTTATTTTTATTCTCCTGTAACCTATGATATCAAAAATGATGTTAGAGTGTATGAAGTAATAAAGATACAAAATTTATAAATGCTTTAAATAGCACATGGAGGATATTTTTTTATGAAGAAATTATTATTTGCAACAACAGCTACAGCAGGAATTATTGCTTCTGGATTTGGCGCTCAAGCAGATGCAAGTGAATATACAAACTACTCTAATCAAAATACAAACTATAACTATACAACTACACAAGTCGCTCAACCGACTCAAGTAACTCAAACTACAGAATCAACTGATTCATCTAATAAAAGTGAAGTATATAAAGAGTTTATCGCTGCTGGCGGTACAAAAGCATTATGGGATAACATCGTAATGCCTGAATCTAGCGGTAACCCAAATGCCGTAAATGAACTTGGCTACAGAGGTCTTGGTCAAACTAAAGAATCTTGGGGTACAGGTAGTGTTACTGAACAAACTAAAGGCATGATCAATTATGCTAAAGAACGTTACGGTTCAATCGAAGCTGCAATTGCTTTCCGTCAAGCTAACAACTGGTGGTAAGATATAAATAAACAAACTTCTGCTATGTGGATTTCCACATAGCAGTTTTTTTATACACAAAATCTTTAACAAAACCAGATATACATATTATACTCAACTTATATCTAAATTAAATACAAGAAAGAGGTTATGTAAAATGAAAATAGGTATTATAGCAGCAAACGGTAAAGCAGGTAAATTAATTACAGAAGAAGCAATTAACAGAGGTTTAGATGTAACAGCCATCGTTCGTAACGAAAATAAAACAGTGGCAACACAATCTATTATTAAAGATATATTTGATTTAACAAGTGAAGACTTAACACAATTCGATGTTGTTGTAGATGCTTTCGGTGAAATTAGAGAAGGCAAACTTCATTTACACCAAGACTCTATTCAACATTTAAGTGATATTTTATCAAACACAAACACACGATTAATCATTATCGGAGGCGCTGGTAGTTTATACGTTGATGATCAATTAGAAAATCAACTATTCGATACACCTGATTTTCCAGAAGTATTTAAACCACTTGCAAAAGTTCAAGGTAAAGCACTTGTAGACCTTCGTAAAAGAGATGACGTACGCTGGACATTTATCAGTCCTGCAGCAGAATTCATAGCTGATGGAGAAAGAACTGGAGAATACATTTTAGCTGGGGAAGTCTTCACTTTAAACGATAAAGGTGAAAGTAAAATAAGCTATGCTGATTACGCCATTGCATTAGTAGATGAAGCAACTGAAGGTAACCATATCCAAGAAAGAATTTCTGTATTATCAAAATAATACACATTTACTATCGCAATTCTCATCTCTCAAAGTTATAATAAATAAGGAATCTAAGAGGTGAAAAGCGTGAATACACAAATATCAGTAGCAATTCATATATTATCATTACTATCTGTGAACAAAGAACCTATATCTAGTAAATTTATAGCAGGTAGCATTAATAGTAACCCTACACTTGTAAGAAAAATATGTAAATATTTAAGAAATGGTAACTTAATCGAGAGCCAACAAGGTAAATCAGGCTATCGACTTGCTCAATCAGCAGACCAAATTTTATTAGGCGACGTTTATAAACTTATTCAAGATGAAGAGCATTTCGCTAAAATTCATCAAGACACAAATCCAGATTGTATCGTCGGACAAAATATACAGTCTGCATTAGATGATGTTTACACACAAGTAGATCAACAAATTATTGATACACTCAATCAAACATCCATATTAGATTTAACATCTAAAATGACCGAAACTGTACAGTAATTTTAATTATATAGAAAAAGCTGGAGACATCTTTAACAACAAATGGCTCCAGCTTTATTTTTGTTTAAATGAGAAACGCACGATATCTAATTAAAAAACACTAAATATATAAGAATATGTATTAAATTATTTAATCCATGCGCTACTATGGCTACTTCTAATCGATTAGTGTTTAAATAAAGTGCACCAAATAATAATCCTAATCCAAAGTAAATGATAAACTCACCTATACTTGATGGTCCATGTGACAATCCAAATAATACGCTAGATACGATATATCCTATTAATAGATGTCCTTTAAACATCCCTTTTAGCATGAAACCTCGAAATATAAGTTCTTCAAATATTGGTCCTAGTATTACAAATATAATAATAGATATGTATAGGGGTAATATATTTAAATCTTTATATACTTCCATTTGATTTTGTGGTTGTCCTATAATTGCCGATACAGTCCAATACATAATAAGTGCTATACCTAATGTACGCAATGTATATTTGATATCTTCTTTCTTTAAAGCTTCAATTTTAATGAGTTGTAATTGGAATCTATGTATTAAATAAAGTAACAGAATAAATAATACACACCCTATTAATACAATGAACCAATTGCTTGCTAGCGCAATCGATGTATATGCACCCATGCATATTATAATGAGCAAACACGATTTCAAGGTCACATACTTCGTTTGTTCTTGAAAAATTGGCTCATTATCTTTGAATATCTGTTTCATACTCATTTATTTATCCTCATTTCAATAAATTAACAAATTCTTTTTATAAATAAATGTATTTCATTTATTATAACAAAAATTTCGAAACAATAGCGATTTATACTTTCTTTTAAAACGAACTGTTTGTAAATTTTTAACAAACTACACTAACATTACCACAAAAAATGGCGTATATTATATGTATATAAAATTTTATTTTGTAGGTGATTTCAAAGTGAACTATTTTATAGTGAATAATATCAATCATAAAATAACAGGTATAGAAAAGTCTGTCATGAATAGACTAAAACTATTTAACGATTTCAACTTGGAAGCTAAAATTATCACGTTAGCTTGGAATTCAAGTTTACATAAAAATGCCCATACGTTCGGCGTAAGTAAACAAGTCTTTTCTATGTATGATTTCTTCCAAGAATCCATCAACGTTCAAATTAATACGGTTAGAGACTGGATAGCATTCTGGGAAGATGACCTTAATTATGAGATTAAATATGTTCCTAATACAAACGATTTAAGGGTTTATCAAAATGGTACAAGAATTATATATGCAAGCTTTCGTGATTCAAACTATAAATTATTAGACTATGTTAACTATTTTGATACGAGAAATGTCAAAATGAAACGAGAATATTACGATTCTAGAGGTTTCTTAAGTCGTGTTAGATATATGCGTACGAAAGAAATGCCTGTATGTGATACGTATTTAACACCAAGTGGGAAAATAAAGCTTGAAGTTTATTTCGATCCTTATCAAGAAAAAGAAGTTGTCACACGAATAATGCTCTTTGATTATAACGCTAAAGATTATACATTTGATAATACAAATGAACTGATAGCATTCTTCTATGAACAGTTATACAAAGATGGTGTCTTGTTCTTTAGCGATAAGACAGCCATCACTTCTCCACCATTTTTAATCACAGACAAAAAAGTACCGGTTATTTCTGTATTACACAGTACACATGTGAAAAACAACAATGATATTGAAGGTTCAGATATTAAAAATATTTATAACTGTGTCTTTAATCATTTAGACCGTTTTTCTGGCATTTTAGTATCTACTGTTCAACAAAAGAAAGATGTAGAGAAACGTATTCAATCGAAAATACCTGTCTTTAATATTCCAGTTGGATATGCTCAACAAAAAGAAGCGAATTTCACACCAGTTGTGCCTCATGGTCCTCTGAAATTAATGTCTATAGCACGATATGCACCTGAGAAACAACTTGATCATCAAATTCGACTCATCAATAAACTGAAAGACGATTTCGATCAAATTGAACTTCATTTATTTGGATTTGGTGGCGAATTGAATAAACTAAAAGAATTAACGGATTCATTAAACTTAGAAAACCATATTAAATTCCGTGGATTTATACCTAACATTACTAATGAGATGCATCACTTTCATGCGAGCATGATTACAAGTAATATGGAAGGATTTTCGTTGGCATTACTGGAATCTTTATCTAATGGATTACCTGCGATCAGTTATGACATCCCTTATGGACCAAGTGAACTGATTGTTAACGGTAAAAATGGTTATCTTGTTCCTAGAAATGATGAAGACAAACTTTATGAAACCATTAAGTCTTATTTAAGTAATCCTGACCTGCAAAAAACATTCCGAGATACCTGTATGACGGAATCACAAAAATATGCACAAAGTGAAATTATTAAGAAATGGCTTCATTTATTAGGTGAAGTAACATCATAAATTCAAACAAGAACCCCCAATTCATCATTCTGAATTGGGAGTGTAAAATAAACTGTGTAAGTAGAGAACGTACGACTCTACTTCACAGTTTATTTTACACTCCCTAATTTAGCACTACCGAATACAACATGTGCTTTATCACAATAAATTGTCACTTCATTATATTTAGATGTGTCCATGTCTTTTAAATCAAATGTTTGTTCCACCTTATCGTAGTCTACTTTATCAATTTTCATTCCTTTTTTAACATCGCCATCTTTAGTTAAATAAACATGTAAGTCAGGTCCTTTTGATGATTTGAAATCTGTTAACATTAATTTACTATCTTTAATCATTGCTTTACCTTCTACTTTTTCACCATTCATAGATTCAAACATACCAGACATTATCATGTCTTTCATGTTTTCTTTACTCATGTCTTTATCTTTCATTTCAGTTTTCGTATCCATCTTATCGTCTTTATGCATATCATTATTACCACATGCACCTAATAATATAGTTGTTGTTAATGCAAATGCTCCAAATGTTGTTTTAGTTAAGTTCACTTAACACATCTCCTCTTTAGTTGATATGTTAAGTTTATGCCCTATATCATCAATAAACCATTAACTGTTTATTAACTACTATGAACTCATTATTAATTCTCGATTATAACGACACTTTGCGTTTCAGAACGACTCATGAATACTTTTTTCGTCATATTAATAAATAATCCAGTCTCTACAACGCCTATAATAGATATTAAATCTTGATTTAATTGTTCTGGATGATGAATCTCTCCAAACTCACAATCTAATATGTAATGATCGTTGTCTGTCACATATACATTTGAATCTTTCATTCGCAATGTCGCTTGGCAACCTAAACTTTCAATTGCACGTGCTGTGATTTCCCATCCAAAAGGCACAACTTCTACTGGTAGCTTAAACTTACCTAACGTCTTAACGTATTTCGTTTCATCTATAATCACAATAAAATTATCCGTTGCATTCGCAACAATTTTTTCACGTAGTAGCGCACCACCGCCACCTTTAATCAATTGAAGATTTTCATCCACTTCATCAGCACCATCTATAACTAAATCTAAATGGCTCACTTCTGAAAAATCAGTAAGCGGAATTTGATGAATACGCGTTAATTCAGCAGTATCTTCAGATGTTGGTACACCTTTAATTTGAAGGCCATTTTTAACACGTTCACCTAACTTCTCTATTGCATAACGCATAGTTGAACCTGTACCAATTCCTATCGTCATACCATCTTGAATATCATTAACCGCTTCATAAGCAACTTCTCTCTTTAGCTCATTTTGATTCACGTTGTACACCTCATTCAATTTTTCAATTATTGTTTCAAGTTTAACACACCAAAAATATATGTTCAGAGTACAAAAAAGCTGAGGCAATCAAATGCCTCAGCTAATCAAAACTATATATATAAAATTATGGATTATTTAGTTTGAGAAGTTTCTTGATCAGTTCTTGGTAATGGGTAGAAACCTGCTACAAACTGTTTCCATAATGGGTCTGGTAAATCATGTTTATCTACTCTTTCAGGATCGAATACAGAAACGATTTCGTCTTCTTTTCCTTGTTCGATTTTTGAAACGAATTGGTAATCAAGTAACAATTCTCTACCAAGTGCAATAAGTGGTGCACCTGTTTCAATTGCTGATAATGCATCGTCAGCAGTAAAGATTGAACCAATTCCTATTAATGGCACACGACCATTTATCCATTCTAATAATAATTTAATACGTTCTTCACCTTTATATTGACCTTCTCTTGTTGTTGAATGAATATCCATTAATGATACATGTAAGTAATCAAGTGGTTTTTCAGATAAAGTCTTAACAAGTTGTTCTGTTAATTCCATAGAAATACCTGGAGATTCTACTTCTTCAGGAGAGAAGCGATAACCTACGATAAAGTCAGGTGTTGCATGTTCACGTACAACTTTAAGTACAGCATCAACAACTGCTAAAGGATATTTAATATGTTCGCCCCACTCATCATCTCTTCTGTTGTAGTATGGTGAGAAGAATTGATGAATTAAATAATGGTTCGCACCATGAATTTCAACACCGTCAAAGCCAGCTTCAATTGCTATTTTAGTAGCGTTAGCGAAAGATTCAATAGTATGTTCAATTTCTTCTACAGTTAATGCTCTCGCAACATGTGTTTCTTGTTGTCCGAAGCCTTTCACTTCAACTTCACTAGGAGCAGCCGCTTCACCAGTTGGCGTTAATCCAGGTAATGACATCGCACCACCATGATGGATTTGAATTAAAGCTTTCGCACCATTTTTCTTCATAACTTCAGCTTGTTTCTTAAGCCCAGCAAGATCCGCTTCTTTAGAAACAGAAGGTTGTCCAGGAAAAGCTTGGCCAAGCGGTTCAACATAACTCGCAGCAGTAATAGAAATACCTACATCTTGAGAACGTTTTTCTATATATGGAATTTCAATATCAGAAATCGTACCATCTTCATTTGATGAAACATGTGTTAATGGCGCAAGCACAAATCTATTCTTTACTTCCACACCATTCGGTAATTTTAAAGATTTAAATAAAGGTTCATATTTTTTGTTCATTTTCAATAACTCCTCCTTATGAAATAACACTATACCACCATCAGAAAATAACATGCCAATTAAATGCTTATAGAAATGGTATGAAATAGGATTTAAAAAAATCATTCTAACAGTTGTTGATAATACAATTTTTATTTCAAGAACTTTTCTAATATTTCAGACTTATAAATGATTGATTTCGTTCATATTTATTAATTATTTGAACAATATTCGTTCTAAATGACATAAATCGTTCAAAGTATTGAACAGTATGAATACAATTGCTATGCTTGAACACAATAAGTAAGCGCTTACTTATAAAGAGGAGGTGTTATTTTGAATATTACAGACCTTATTGATAAAAATACATTTATTTTTAATGAAAATATTAAAACTAAAGATGAACTCTTTAACTCACTTTCAGAGAGCTTATATCAAAATGGTTATTTAAAAAACAAAAACAAATTTCTAAAAGATTTGTACAAAAGAGAGGAACTAATTTCAACGGGAATTGAGGATGGTTTCGGGATACCTCACACAAAGTCAAAATATATTAAAAAACCTTTAATTACTTTTGCAAAAACGTCTGAATTGCAAGATTACACTGCACTAGACAACTCAAAAATTAACATAGTATTTCTTATTGCGTTACCTAAAAATGCACAAGATTCTCATTTATATTTATTAAGTGAATTAGCGAAGTTATTAATGGATTCTAATTTCAGAGAAAATATTAAGAGAGTTAATAATTCAGATGAAATATTAAATATTTTATCTTTATAGGAGGGGTATTATGAATATCGTTGGTATTACTGCATGTCCTACAGGTATTGCTCATACGTACATGGCAGCTGAAAAACTTAACAAGTCTGCTAAAGAAATGGGTCATAACATAAAAATAGAAACTCAAGGTTCAAAGACAGATAATATTTTAACTAATGAAGATATTGAGAATGCTGATTTAATTATTATTGCTGTCGATAAAGAAATCGACTTACACAGATTTAATGGTAGAAAAATCAAAAAAGTATCTACTGCACAAGCAATAAAAGACCCTAATAGTATTATTGATGAAGCTAAAAATAATATTGGCTTAATAAGTGTTGAAACCAAAAATGAGAATAATTCCGGAAGTAATAAGTCTGGTATATATAACCATTTCATGAATGGTGTAAATTACATGCTACCATTCGTAATAGCTGGAGGAATTTTAATAGCTATTAGTTTTGCTTTTGGTATAAATGCCGCTGATCCGGAATCAGATTCATATAATAAGTTTGCTGCTGCACTTTCAAAAATTGGAGGAGATACAGCTTTTCAATTGATGGTTCCTGCTTTGTCTGCTGGTATAGCATCTTCAATTGCCGGTAGAGCAGGATTTGCACCAGGGTTAGTTGCAGGTACATTAGCAACAGTCGATGGTTCTGGTTTTTTAGGTGGGATGATTAGTGGTTTAATGGCTGGGTATGTTACAAACGCATTAGCTAATAAAATTAAAATTCCAGCTTCTATTTCTGCACTTTACCAATTAATTATTGTCCCTTTAGTATCAATTTTAATAGTTGGATTAGCTATGATTTTTCTAATAAATACACCAATATCTTGGTTACTTGAGGTATTAACAAATTGGTTAAATAATCTAGGTAAATCTTCAGGTATTTTATTTGGACTTTTAATCGGTGCTATGATGGCAGCAGATATGGGTGGTCCAATAAATAAATCTATTTCTACATTTTCAATAGGTTTAATGTCTGCAGGTGTTAATGCCCCTATAGCGGCATGTATGGTTGCAGGTATGACTCCTCCATTAGGTTTAGCCTTAGCTACTTTGCTATTTAAAAATAAGTTTACTGAAGAAGAAAAAACATCTGGAAAATCTTGCTGGGTATTAGGTGCATCATATATTACAGAAGGTGCCATTCCATTTGCAGTAGCTGATCCACTTAGAGTAATACCTAGCCTAATAATCGGATCTGCTACTGCAGCTGCTATATCTATGGGTGCGGGTGTTACATCTCTAGCTCCACACGGTGGAATTTGGATATTATTTATTCCAAATGTCATAAATCATTTAGTTATTTATATAATCGCTATCATTAGCGGAACTGTTGTAACAGCATTATCTGTTGGATTTTTAAAGAAAAGAGTCTCACTAGAACAGGAAATGAAATCTAAAGAAATTATTAAAAATAAGGTGGAGATATAATGTTATATAATATGAAAAACTTACTAAAAGTCGCAAATGAACACCATTTTGCAGTTCCAGCATTTAATATTTGTAGTTTTGATATGCTTAAATCAATTATGGAAAAAGCAGAGGAGTTAAATTCACCAGTCATTTTGGAAATTCATCCAGATGAAATTCAATATTTAGGTGATAATTTCGTATCTGTAGTGAGAGCATATGCACTGAATAGTAAAGTTCCTGTTGTCATTCATTTAGATCACGGTGGCTCATTATATGATGTTACTAGAGCTATAAAAAATGGGTATACCTCTGTTATGATTGATGCTTCAACAAAACCTTTTGAGGAAAATATTGAATTAACAAAAAAAATTGTAGAACTAGCACATAATGTTGATGTTTCAGTAGAAGCAGAGTTAGGTACAATAGGTAATAACGGATCATCTGAAGGTGGTACTGATGAAATAATATACACTGACCCAGATCAAGCTGAATACTTTGTTAATGAAACTAATATAGACACTTTAGCTGTAGCAATAGGAACTTCTCATGGTCTGTACCCTAAAGGAAAAAAACCTAAATTAAATATAGAGTTATTAAAAGAAATCAATAACCGATTGTCTATTCCAATAGTATTACATGGAGGTTCTGGCAATCCTGATGAAGAAGTAAAAGAATCTATACTGTATGGTGTTGGTAAAGTTAATTTAAGTTCTGATTTAAAAAGTGCCTTTTTTAATGAAGTAAGAAATACACTAAGTAATAATAAAGATTTATATGAACCTAATGAAATTTACCCCATAGCTAATAAAAAATTAAAAGAAGTAGTAGAGTATAAATTAAATCTGTTAAATACTACTGGAAAAGCAAAATTATATAAATAACCACAAAAAAAGGTGGGCATTTCATGTTAAAAATAATTGAAGAACGTCAGCAAATTATAATAAATCATTTAAAAATTGTTCAGTTTGCAAGAATTCAAGAATTAATTGAATTAGTTAAATATAGTGAGGCTACTGTTAAGAGAGACTTAATTGATTTAGAAAAAAAAGGTCTTGTAAGAAGAACACGTGGTGGCGCAATGATCATAGATAATCAAAAAATAGATTTACCTTATTTAATGAAAATTATTAATTTTAATGAACAGGATAATAAACATAAACTTGCCGAATCCGCTAAATCTCTTATTAAAGATGATATGTTAATATTTTTAGATTCAAGTACAACTACTTTACATCTTGTAAAAATGTTATCTAAATTTGAAGGATTACAAATTATTACTAATGGTGTACTTACAGCATCCTTATTATCGGAATTCACAGATGCACAAATAAATATAATAGGTGGAACAGTTGTAAAAAAAAGGAACACTATTAATGGTGCCAAAGCATTTAATGATGCTTTAAATTATAATGCTGATATTTCATTTGTTTCATGCAGAGGATTCGATTTCAACAAAGGTGCTAGCGAAACTACCGAAGGAGAAGCACTTATTAAACAAGCTTTCAGAAAAAATTCTAAGCATTTAGTTTTATTAGTAACTGAAGATAAATATAATAATAAATACTTGCATAAAAGCTTATCATTACATGATATTGACACTATTGTCACTGATTATAATCTATCAAATGAAGACAAAAAATTATTTGAAAGAAACAATATTAGGATTATAAACTAAATAAAATATAAAGAGACCAAAACTAGGTCTCTTTTTGATTGTCTTTGAATACTGATGATAGATAGACTTTATATTGAGATATCTCGTGGGTTTACTCCGCCTTTAACTCACATCTTTCGCTATCTCGTGGGTTTACTCTGACTTTAACTCACATCTTTGGAAATGATAGTTTAAGAATGTACACTTTTGCTTGTTTAAGTATGTACAACACTTATAAATTAGCGATAATTTTATTGAGGTGATTATTAATGAAATTATCGTTAAATATAAAAAAGGATTTTAAAATAATAATGGAGAGCTTAAAAATGAAAATAAACAAGAGTGAAGTCGCAAGGCAGATGGGTGTAGACCGAAGAACGGTTGATAAGTACCTAAATGGTTACCTGCCAAGCAAAAAAAGAAATAGATTTTCTCTAATAGATAATTATTATGAGGAAATTAAAAGGTTATTGTCTGATGAATGTGAACAAAAGTTCTACTATAAACGAATATTATGGCAATACTTAAAAGATAATCATGGACTTGAATGTGCATATTCTACTTTTAGGGCTTATATCACAAGACATGAAGAATTAAATGCATATTTTAAAAGAGGAAAGCACAAGTTGTCGCCAAGTGGCACAACTAGATATGAAACAAGTCCTGGTCATCAAGCGCAATTTGACTGGAAAGAAGATATAAGATTTAAGACTAAAGATAATCAAGAAGTATCATTGAATATTGGGGTATTACTTTTATCATATTCTAGATTCAAAATTATGCAAGTTACGATGAGTAAATCAAGCGAAGTATTACATAATTTATTAGTCAATGCGTTTGAAACGATTGAAGGTGTGCCTAAAGAACTTATAACTGACAATATGAAGACTGTAATGACACAACCAAGAACAGAGTATTCAAGTGGACAAATCAATCGTAGATTTAAGCAATTCGCTGATGATTTTGGATTTAAGGTACGACCATGTGTCGCTGGTAGACCAAGAACAAAAGGGAAAGTCGAGTCTATTATGAAGATATTGGATGAGATACATGCATATCAAGGAGAGCTTTATTTAAATGAGATTCCATCTTTTATTTCAAATTTAAATGACCGATTAAATTATTCTGTACATGTAGGTACTGGTAAAATACCGATAATTGAATTGGAAAAAGAAAAGAGTCCCCTACAGACACTACCACATGTACATGTAAGAAACTCATATAAAGTGAAACATAAATACTTGAAAGTCAACCGCTCTAATATGATTACATATCAGACTAATCAATATTCAGTACCAGCTAAATATTGCGGAAAAACAGTTGAAGTTCAAATTTATGATCAAATATTACATGTATATTATAACACCAAATTAATCGTTGAACACCCTATCACACGCCGTAAATTAAATTATGAAAAGCAGCATTATCTAGAAACTTTAGCGATTTCCTGTGGAAATCATGATGATATTAATCAAATTGCATTAGATAATTTAAAAACGATAGGAGAACTGTATGATGAGTAATTCAACAAATTATAGACGATTAAAAGAAAATTTAGAATACCTAAAAATGAATCAAATGATCAATCACTTAGATGATGTTATAGACTTCAGCATTAAAAATGAAATGTCATTTATTGATACATTAGTAAAATTGAGTGATTATGAAATCGCAGTTAAAGAGAAAAATATGATTGAGTCAATGGTTAAAGTGGCAGCTTTCCCATTCAAAAAAGAACTATCAGATTTTGATTTTTCCTTTCAACCATCGATTAA
>NZ_JAJNIR010000014.1:0-56069 GCF_022385935.1 Mammaliicoccus sp. J-M41
TACGGATTTTCGCCATGCCACGAAATTAGCATCATGCTAGCAAGTTAAGCGAACACTGACATGATAAATTAGTGGTTAGCTATATTTTTTTTACTTTGCAACAGAACCATTTTCCATATCTTCAACAGATTCAGGTGCATACTCAGCAATAATTCTATTAGCAAGTTCGACAGATTTAGGATCTCGTTTTTTTCTAGCCATAACTAACCTCCAAGTTTTAATAAGTGTATTTTAACACTATGCATAGTATTTAGCTCGGCATCCGTAACAAGTAGTTGGTTTGATTTTTAACCAACACTTTTTACGGATATAGTAAGCGATAGCGCGCTAGATTATATAAAAAATAAACTGTGAAGTAGAGTCGTACGTTCTCTACTTACACAGTTTATTTTACACTCCCTTCGTTCCAGGCTTTTTAAATTAAATTTCTTTCAAAATGTTATAAATAGCTTCTGTGCTTTCAGCGTTGATTAATTTTTCTCTTGTTTCATCATCCATAAGTGTACGTGACAGTCTTTGTAATAGCTTCAAGTGTGTATCACTACTATCATTTGGTACAGCAATTAAGAAGATGATTTTAGGTTGTGTTTCATCTAAGCTTTCCCATTCAACACCATGTTTGTTTTTCAGAACAGCTACGACAGGCTGTTTGACAACATTTGATTTAGCATGCGGGATGGCTACATTCATACCGATTGCTGTTGTTGATTCTGATTCGCGTTTCAATACAGCTTCTTTTAACATTTCTTCATCGTCTATAAAGTTGTGATGTTTTAAATTGTGAATCAGTTTATCTATTGCGTCATCTCGAGACATCTCAGCGTCTTCTATCGTAATGACTTTTTCATGAAAGACTTGTTCTGATTCTGTCTGAGTTTCATCATTTGAACTTGATGTTTCTTTTTGATCGTTATCATCTTCATCTAATCCCATAAATGATGTTGTGATACCGCTATTAGATGATTCCATTTCAGGTGTTGCAACTGTTGCTTCTTTTTTCTTTAATAAAAGTGTAACAAGCATTGTAACACTACTTCCGATGATGACAGCAATAAAGAACCATAGTATTTTATCGATACCACCAAGTACAGCTACAATCGGACCACCATGTGCAACTCTATCGCCAACGCCACCTATAGCTGCGATCGCTGCTGCAACCATTGCACCAATCATATTTGCAGGAATAATACGTAATGGGTCTTGTGCGGCGAATGGAATAGCACCTTCAGTAATACCAAATAAGCCCATCGTAAATGATGCTTTACCCATTTCAATTTCACCTTTATTAAATTTACGTCTATTGATAAAAGTAGCAAGACCTAAACCAATTGGTGGTGTACATACAGCTACTGCAACCATACCCATAACGGCATAGTTTCCTTCAGCAATTAAAGCTGATCCGAATAAGAAAGCAACTTTGTTTACTGGACCACCCATATCGAATGCAATCATAGCTCCGATAATAAGCGCTAAGATAATACTATTTGTACCTTGCATACCTTTTAACCATGTTGTTAAGCCTTCAAAAATACTCGCAATCGGTGCACCAATAACAAATATGAAAATAAGTCCTACAATAATTGAAGAAATAATAGGAATAATGATAATTGGCATAATCGGTGCCATTGCTTTAGGAATTTTAATGTTTTTAATCCATTTTGCAATATAACCTGCTAAGAAACCAGCGACAATACCACCTAAGAATCCTGCACCAGCTTCACTTCCGTAAAAGCTACCATCAGCAGCAATTGCGCCACCAATCATACCTGGTACTAAACCTGGTTTATCAGCAATACTAACTGCAATGTAACCAGCTAGAATTGGGACCATAAAGCTAAATGCTAAACTACCGATATTTTCAATAGATTTCCAGAATGAATCATCAGGAATTTTAAGGCCTTCAGGTGTTGTATGCCCACCTAAAGTTAAAGCAATGGCCATTAATAAACCACCGACTACGATAAATGGCACCATGAATGAAACACCATTCATTAAATGTTGGTAGACCATTTGTAGACCGCTTTTTTGATCTTCGTCATCATCTGTTTGTTTATTGCCACCTTTTTCATGATGGATATGCGCATCTTGATCGATGATGCGTTGAATTAATAATTTAGGGTTGTGAATACCTTCTCTAACACTTTCGTTAATTAATCGTTTCCCGTCAAATCTTGATAAATCAACTTGTCTGTCAGCAGCGATAATAATACCGTCTGCTTCTCTAATTTCTTTTGATGTCAGAACATTTTCTGCACCGACACCACCTTGTGTTTCTACTTTAATATCTATGCCCATTTCTTTTGCGGCTTGTTCTAATTTTTCTTGAGCCATATAAGTATGTGCAATCCCGTTTGGACAAGATGTAATTGCTAATATTTTCATAACGTCAGCTCCTTCTTAATTCAATTGTAAACGCATTCACTAAAGCATAAAAAAGAATAATTGCCGTTAGTAGTGGCAATTATTCTTTAAAACGTTCAATGATATATTGTTTGAATGGTTCATCTTCTAGTTTTAGTAAATGCGTAACATTTTGTTCTGTTAATGTAGCAACACTGTGTATGATTTTCTTCATTACTTGTTTATCTTTGTCTGCAATAGATAAGAAAAATACTAAATGAACTTTATGCTGTTTCCATGATATATCTTGTCGGAGTCTAAACATTAATACATGTGACTTAAATACTTTAGTAGGGTCGCCATGTGGAATAGCAATGCCATTTCCAATATAAGTTGATGAGAACTTCTCCCTTTCTAACGCACTTTCAATATACCCACTTGATATTGCATGTTGTTGATTAAGCAAATGTTCTGCATGTTGGAATATATCAACAGTAGAATGTATGTCTGTTTCGATCGGTACTGATAGAAAGTCGATAGGCAATAATGCATCGTTGTTTAAAACAGGGTTTTGCTTCTGATTTAAAATGGTTTGAAATTTATGTGCATCTTCTTCTGAAAATAACGGCGATACTTGAACAACTTGTACATTACTAGGTAGATGTGTCAAGTCAATGTCGTGTGTTGTAACAAGTATATCTGTGTTAGTGAATGGGTATGTTGAAACATCTTCAAGTTTAATCGTATCCGTAATATTAATTTTATGGTTTAATTTTTGAATTTTTGCTTCTAATAAGCTTGAAATCCCAAGTCCGTAATAACAAGTAATGACAACATTAAATTGATCTTGTACATTACGATCTATTGATGATTGAAAATGCAATGCTAAAAATGCTATCTCATCTTCACTTAAATTGAGTTGTGCATCTTCTTCAAGTAAATGAACCGTTTCATATAAAGCGTTGAACACAAACGGGTATTGCTGTTTAATATCCTCTGTAAGCGGATTGTTAATATAAACGTTCTTAACAATGCGCAAATATGTTCTGCTGAAATGTGAATAAACATTTTCACGAAGTACAGCATCTTGCATAAAATCTATACCGACTTTGGCATTCATTTGATAAATTAAACGTTCAATATAACTTTGAATAAATATTTGTTTGAAGCCTAGGTCATATTTGTCAAAATAATAGCTAATAAAAAATGAAAATAGCTTCGCTGTTTCATCGCTTAAAGTGTATTTAAGCTGTCTATTAATATCTTCTATAATTGCCCGAGAAATGGCCAATGCCTCTTGATTAATATCCCATTGTTCAGTTGTATCGTGGATTCTTTTGAAAATAATGATCAGGTGTACGAGCAACTGTTTAATATGCACTTTTGAAGTTTGAATATGGTAATGCTCTAAGTGTTGTTCCATAATATGCATCATTAATTCGCTATGCGCTTTTGGAATTTCATTCAAAATAAAGTCCTCTACTTTAACATTGTTTGTAGAGAGCTGGTTTAAATGAAGAATAGCATTGCGAATATCCATTTCATTGCCACTTACCGTTACGCCTTTTCTTTTAACAAGGTTAATTGCAACGTCATAAGACTCACACCAAGCTTGAATTTGATTTAAATGATCGATGAGTTCATTCTTCGTTAAAGCATAGTCATCAGATAATTGCTCAAGCGTAACAGATTGTTTATACATTAATAATTGATAAGCCATCTTGATGAGCGTTTGACCGTTCTTTTCCGTATATTGATTCAGAATGGTTTCTATCTCTTCAGTTTGATACAACTCGTGATTTAATTGATAACCACGCCCTTTAATACTGATAATGACATCTTTAATTTCACTATTAATATATTTAATATCGCTTCTTACAGTTCTATTTGAAACATTCAAATAGTCAGCTATTTCAGTCCCGTTTAAATAACTATCACGATTTAAAAGTAATAGTTTCATTAATTTCACATGTCTTTCTAACAATAATCCCACCACATTTCAAGTCCACATTTAGATTCATATTATATTGTAAGCGTTTAATGAATGCGTGACAAATAAATGATTAGATACTCACTCAAGTATTCATGCGCTATAAACAGAATGCATGTATTATATCTTTCGACATATTATACTGAACTTAGATATTAAATATAAATTTTGAAGGTGACATAAATGGTTGAACATATATATTTAGATGAAACGGATATTCCATTAACACATTTTGAAGACGAAACTGTAGATGGGTTATATAAAGTAACGATTGAATTTAATGTAACGAGCGAAGCGTATCACGATATTGCTGTTTTGTTATATAGAGGGCATTTTGATGTTGAAGTTCCGGCTAAAAATAAGCAATTTAAAGGTGAAATCTACAATTATTCAACGTCTTTAACAAATTTATATGAGGAAAATCAAGTTGCGGTGTACCGTCTTGTCCTTATAGAAATACCTGAGGAACAAAAAGGATGAACAATATGAAGTTAAGTATACTTGATCAATCACCGATTGCACCTGGTCAAACAGCACATGATGCTTTTAAAGATTCGTTGGCATTAGCACAATTAGGAGAGGCTTTAGGTTATGAAAGGTATTGGCTAACTGAACATCACGGTTTGTCTAACCTTGCAAGCTCAGCACCAGAAGTATTACTTTCTTATATTGGTGCGCATACAAACCATATAAGAATTGGCGCAGGTGCCATATTATTACCACACTATAGACCTTATAAAGTTGCAGAACAGTTTAATACTCTGGCTACGTTATTTCCAAATAGAGTAGATTTAGGTATAGGTAGAGCACCCGGTGGCTCAGCGGAAGCAACTAATGCATTATCGACGCAGTTTTTAAAGCAAGTGTGGGCTTTACCAGAACTGTTAGAAGAATTATTGATGTTCTTGGAAGGGCAATTTCCTTTAAATCACGAATATCATAAAGTAAACGTGTTACCTCAACCTGATGTACCACCAATACCTTGGTTATTAGGAACAAGTGAGAAAAGTGCTTTACTTGCTGCTAAAAATGGCATGCCATATGTGTTCGGTGCTTTTATGAGTGATCAAGATGGTCGTGCAATTGTTGATCGTTACCGTGAACACTTTGAACAAAGAAATCAAGAAACGCCTAAAGTGATTGTTACGGTATCTGTTATATGTGCAGAGACTAATCAAGAAGCTGAAACACTTGCGATAGAAAGTTTAATACCTAAAGCGCAAGGTGAAGATAAAAAGGAAAAAGTACAAACATTTGATGCGTTAAGTGACCGAGAAAAAGAAATGCTTTATGATATGAAAGACAATATGATCATAGGTGATGTCGAAACCGTTCAATCAAGACTTCAAGCGATTCAAGCAGAATATCAATGTGATGAAATCATGGTTAGTACAAATACAATAACGCATGAGGATAGAATGCAATCTTATGGATTATTAGCACAAATATAATTACTTGTTTCAGAACTCAAATATGTTATTAAAGGGTGATTTCGTATGATTTTATTAATAGGAAAAATCATCATCTCAGTCGGTCTCATAGTCGGTTCAATTATAGAAGAAACAATAAGAGCTAAACGAAAAAAACAGTCTAGAACGAAATAGGGTTCTAGACTGTTTTTTGTTAATTTCAAATATCATGATTTCACATGTTTATTTATTTCGGATACGAGTGCTTGTACGCCTTTATATTCTAAATGCACGCCGTCATATGCGAAGTATTCTGAATGGTCTTTTGCTTTTTGATACCAATTGACTAATTGAACATTCTTATGTGAATCTGCTGCTTTCGAAAGTTTTTCGTTGACACTTTGTTCCCAATCTCTTGGTACGTGTGTGTTAACGACGTAAACATGGGCATTACCGAACATTTTAATGAGCTTCGTCAAATCATCATATGAAAAATCGCCATTCGTTCCAAGTTCAAGTACTACTTGTTGATTAGCTTTGTTAAATGTACTGTATTTCTCTTGAACGAGTGGAATAGCATCATTTAAATTACGGCCGACTTTACAATCTATTATTGCATCTGGATATGCTTTATGTATTTCTTCGCCGATATCAACCATGACGGAATCACCGATAAATAACATCTTTTCTTGATGTTTCCCTTTATGATTAATGGTTTGTTCGCTATTAACATTAATTTTAGGAATAGGTAATATCAAACTATTCCTATCATCGTGATTTGAAACTTTAAACGTCGTCTTGGCATGATGATGTTGCGTTTGTTGTAAATAATCAAAATGTCCTGAAAGTATTGTTAACGTAAGACCAACTAATACTAAAGTAATGCTACTTTTAGCAATGAGTGATTTTAATTGAGCTTTTCCAGGTTTAAAATAGGCTAACCCTCGTACTCTAATGGGTACTTCAACATAGCGATATGAACATTCAGCTAACAGTAACGTTAATATGATTTCAATCAATATCATGTAAAAGGGGATTTGCCCTTGAACGAAATGCTTATTGGTAAATGTTATGACAGGATAATGCCATAAATATAAACTATAGGATCTCTGTCCAATCCATAACAATAATCGATTACCTAATGCTTTAGATAATAACGTACTAGGATGAACGGCACTCGCAATGGCAGGTAAAGAACTTAAAGATATAAGATGAATACCACCAAAGTATAACCAATTGTCATTGGATGAAACAGTCAACATAAAATAAATTAATAGCGCAATTGAAATACAACCTATCGTTTCGATTCCAATCTTTAACGGCGTTATAATTTGCTGTTTCAATCTAAAAGGCGGCCATATGTATGCTAGTAATACACCTAATAACAAAGTTTGTAATCTAGTGTCTGTTCCAAAATACACTCTTGAATTATCAACATTCGGTTCAGCAATTAAAATCATTAACAATAATGAAATAAGAGAAGATATAAATACAACTAAAACGAAATGTCTTTTCAACTTTTTAATGCGAAGTAAAATCATTAATAAAATTGGCCAAAATACGTAAAATTGTTCCTCAATTGCTAAACTCCATAAATGTTTAAGTGGCATCACTTTAAAGCTATCAAAGTAACTAACATGATGAAAAATATACCACCAATTGGATACATAAAATAAAGCAGCAAACGTATCTTGTTTCACATTTTTAATAATACTCGGTTCAAATAATAGCGTATATATGAGTACAATACTTAATAAAAATAAGACTGCCGGCAGTAACCTTTTAATACGTTTCTTCCAAAAATGTAAGAGGTCAATCGTGCCTGTATGTTGATATTCATGGATTAATAAGCTCGTGATTAAATAGCCAGAAATGATAAAAAAAGTATCCACACCTAAAAAACCACCCGATAACCACTTAGGATTAAGGTGATAAATGATGATAGCTATAACCGCAATTGCACGTAAGCCATCTAAACCATATAAATAACGAATTGAGTGTGACTTTATCTCTTTCATTTGACCATTCATTTCACATTGACTCCTCAATAAATTGTAAAAATTTCCAATAAGAAATATTGTACCATAATTTACCAAAGATATACAAAAAAGGATAGTAGATAGAAGGAGGCTAACGATCAAGAGTCGAAAACAAGATCGTTAGCCGGCAAAATAAATAAAAAACTGGACCATATCAATCATGGTCCAGTCTTATATTATAAATCCACTTAACACATTCGTTTCAATAACTCAGTTTTAATAATATTTTGTGCTTCTTTGTAATTCTCTGCAGTATGTTCCTGTGCATTGACAATAAGTAAGTCGATTAATTCAGAATCACTTTTTTGACTAACTTCATCTTCGAATTGGAAAATGTTTTCCTCTGTTTCCCTATGGCTCGCGTTTGGCTTAATAATTTGATAGTAATTATCAGCGCCTAATCCACCTTCTTCAATCATAACTGAAATCTCTGAAGATCTTTGTTCATTCTGTCGGTTCACTTTTATAAGATTTTTACCTTCAACAGTCATTTGAAAAACCTCCTTGATTACTCATAATGAATATCCAAAATTCAAAGCAAGAGACAAATACCTATTTAACATTAGTGTATTATTACACAAGAGAAATTACAACTAGAAAGCTCAAATAAAAATTTTTAATGTATTATTACAACACATAGTATGACCAGAACACCTTATGATTTACTTTTACACAATATTAATTTAGAATTGGTATATAAAGAATTAAGATATCTCTTAAAGAAAGTTGCAATTCTTTCAGACCTTTATATTTATGTATACCCAATTCATGAATATAATACATCTTAAATTTTAGAAAGGTGATCAAAATGGATAATAACCAACCAAAAGACGTTATTCTCATTGGTGCTGGTATTTTAAGTACGACATTTGGTTCTTTTTTGAAAAATATTGAACCAGATTGGAATATTAAGTTATTCGAAAGATTAGAACAACCAGCAATTGAAAGTTCAAATGAAAAAAATAATGCTGGTACAGGTCATGCTGCGCTATGCGAATTAAACTACACAGTTGAGCAAGAGGACGGTTCAATTGATGTTGAAAGAGCGAAAGAAATTAACGAGCAATTCGAAATTTCTAAGCAATTTTGGTCATACTTAGTTAAGAGTAAAGCTATCGAGAATCCTCAAGAATTCATTAGACCATTACCACACATCAGTTTCGTAATGGGTATTCGAAATGTAGATTTCTTAAAACGTCGTTATGATGCATTAAAATCTCTACCAATGTTTGAAGGCTTAACTTATACAGAAGATCATAAAGTATTAGCTGAGTGGATGCCTTTAATGATGAAAGGTCGTAATTCAAACGAACCACTTGCAGCAAGTAAAATTGACGAAGGTACAGATGTTAACTTCGGTGAATTAACACGTAAATTAGTTAAAAATATCGAAAAACACGAAAATGCACAAGTTCATTTCCGTCATGAAGTAGTAGACTTTAAACAACTTTCTAATAGTAAATGGGAAGTTAAAGTTCGTAATTTAGAAACTGGTAAAGTAGAAACGCATGTTGCTGATTATATCTTTATCGGTGCAGGCGGACATGCCATTCCATTACTACAAAAAACAAAAATTCCTGAAAGTAGACATCTTGGAGGATTCCCAATTAGTGGTGCATTCTTAGTATGTAACAACCCTAAAGTTGTAAGTGAACATAATGCCAAAGTTTATGGTAAAGAGCCACCTGGCACACCACCAATGACTGTACCTCACTTAGACAGACGTTATATTCAAGGAAAAGAAAGTTTACTATTTGGTCCATTCGCAGCAATCGGTCCGAAATTCTTGAAAAACGGATCTAACTTAGATTTATTTAAATCTATTAATACAAGTAATGTTGTGACAATGTTATCTTCAGGTGTTAAAAACTTATCACTTGTAAAATATTCAATTCAACAAGTATTACAACGTAAAGAAGATCGTATGAAAGAATTGCGTCGATTTGTACCAGATGCAAAAGACGAAGATTGGGATATTCATATCGCTGGTAAACGTGTACAAGTTATTAAAGATACAGAAGAACATGGCCGTGGATTTATTCAATTCGGTACAGAAGTTGTAAATTCAGAAGACCATACTGTAATTGCTTTATTAGGTGAATCACCAGGAGCATCAACATCAGTATCTGTAGCTTTAGAAGTAATCGAGAAGAACTTCCCTCAATATATGGATAAATGGGAATCTAAAATTAAAGAAATCATCCCTTCATATGGTGAATCTTTAATCGAAGATACTGCTTTATTGAAGAAAACTCGTAAACAAACAGCAGAAGCTTTAGAATTAAATAAATAGTGTTGAACCACAGAAGCCATTCCGTTAAGTCGGAATGGCTTTTTTTATGTTTTCTTTTTGTAGTGTGATTCATTCATCATCTTCCTTCTAATTATTTGCTTGTGTATTATTGTTTCATTTATCAAACAATAATATTTCAAATTATTTTAGTGTGAGATGTGATATTTTCCCTTGGTGATTGGTATTTCAATGTTGTTGTATATACGATGCATGAGTAATTTAATGACCATAATATTTTATTGATATAATGAAGTTTTTTGTATACGTAATGATTTTCAGGGTATACGTATGTTCTGAACGAGCGATAATTATTTTAAAAAATATTACAACTACAGTATGTGAGGAGGTACTAAGTGTTAGTTGTAATTATTTCGAATTTGTAATTAAAAAGATATTGTCGTATACCTTTTTACTTTTCTTTCATATTTACACTATGTTATATTTACTAATGTAAGGGCTTACATTTTATTGGGGAGGTCTTTTATGGAATGATTGTAATTATGAATGATAGGGGATAATCGTATGCAAATTATTTCGTTCGAAGATTTGAAAGACATTGTCAAAAGTGGAGATGTTATTTCACTGGCAGCATTATCAGTGAGTAATTTACCAGTGAGTGTCTTAAAACATTTGGTTAAAGCTCATGATGAATATGGAAATCTTAATGATTTAACTTTTATGGTTGCGAATGATATTAGTGATTATCGTGGTGATGGTTATGATTTAGATTCATTTGTGAGTAGAGGTATGGTTAAAAGGCTCATTATGAGTATTATCATTGGTTCACCTAAAACGATAGAAGCGATAAAGAATAATGATGTAGAAGCATATTTTGTACCGCAAGGATTGTTAGCTACACATTATCGTAATTCGTTAGCCAAATTTCCAGATATGATTTCTAAAATAGGTTTACACACTTCCGTGGATCCTAGATTTGAAGGCGGAAAAGTCAATGATGTGACTAAGGAAGATATCGTTTCTTTATTAGAAATTAATAATGAGGAATATTTACAATATAAATTTCCTAAAGTTGATATTGCATTGCTTCGTGGTACATACGCTGATAGCGAGGGGAACATTTATATGCATCATGAAGCACATTTGGGAGAAGGCTATGGTGCTGCTTTAGCGGCGCATCAAAATGGTGGAAAAGTTATTGTACAAGTTAAAGAAATTGTACAACATGGTAGCTTTAAGCCAACAGAAGTCTTTATTCCTGGAGAGCTTGTGGATTATGTATGTGTAAATGATGACCCAAAACATCATAGACAAACCATTCAAAATTATTATGACCCAGCTATTTCGGGTGAATATAAAGTACTTAGTATGCCTGAACCAATTAATGAATTGAGTACACGTAAAGTGATTTTACGACGTGCTGCCCAATTTTTAAATGTAGGTAATGTTGTGAGTATAGGGTTTGGCATTAACAATGAATTATCGAATTTATTGGTTGAGGAAAAAGCTGAAGATTTAGTTCAGCTGAATATAGATACGGGTGTATTTGGTGGAATGATAGGAAGTGGTCAAAACTTCGGATTAAATTACAATTTAGATGCGAAGATGCGACATGAAATGACATGGGACTTTATTTATAGCGGAGGCATAGATGTAGCTTATTTAAGCTTTGCTGAAGTGGATCAGTTTGGTAATGTCAATGTTTCAAAATATGGCGATAGAATGAATGGTTGTGGAGGATTCATAGATATTAGTCAAACGGTCCAAAAAATTATTTTCTCAGGAACAATGGTAGTAGGAAGTAAGGCTACTTGGAATGATAAAGGTTTAGTAATTGAAAAAGAAGGTCATGCTCAGAAATTTGTTGAACAAGTACATAATATGGACTTCAATGCATCATATGCTAAAACGTTAAATCAAGAAGTCTATTATGTAACGGAACGCGCTGTATTCCAATTAACCGATGAAGGTGTCAAATTAATTGAAATTGCAGCTGGATTAGATTTAGAGAAAGATATTCTATCCAATATAGCATTTCAACCGATAATTGCTGAAGAACTTAAAGTAACGGATCAGCAAATTTATCAAGAAAATTGGGGAGGATTGCAACAACGTATTAAAGACAATGGTTCAAACTATTAAGGGGGTAGTTTAATATGAATTACGATTGGATTAAAACGAGAGCGCAATATGACGAAGAAAAGGCAGCAGTTACCGATCCACTAAAAGGAACAGAATGGACTTATCAAGATTTAAATATTCGTGCTGAGAACTTGGCCAACCATCTTGAAGAACAAGGCATAAAAAAGGGAGATGTCGTTGGGATATTTGCACCTAATGATGTAGCGGTGATTGACTTACTATTCGCTTCATTTAAGATTGGCGCAGTATACTTCCCAATGAACTGGAGACTCAAACCGAACGAAATTGAAAGTGTTATTGAAGATTCAGGTGTGAAGTTTATATTCTATGCAAATCGTCATTTAAGTAGTTTACAAGGGATTGCAGATGACTATTTACACATGGATATCGATTCACCTGAATATGATGAACTTGTAAATCCTAAAAATCATAAACCATTCAAGACAGTAGATGTAGGTCGTGATGATTTAGCGGCATTAATGTACACAAGTGGTACAACAGGATTACCAAAGGGTGTCATGTTCACTTATGATTCATTCACATCGAATGCGATTAATACGATACTCACTTATAAAGTGAATTCAGGATTTTCATCTATTATTTCGTTACCGATGTTCCATGTATTTGGGTTTAATGATTTAGTCATTCCGTTATTGATGGCAGGTGGTTCACTCGTATTACATCGTTACTTCGAAGGTGAACAACTCAATGATTTAATGGCTAAATACAAACCGAATTACTTATCGCTTATTCCAACAATGTATTACGCCATGTTAGTAGCACCTAACTTTGATGTGAAGAACTTTGACAATATTGATTTTCTTATTCAAGGTGGTTCAGCACCGTTACCTGGTGTTCAGAAAAAATTTGCAAGCATGGGGTTAAATATTATTAATGGTTATGGCTTAACAGAAGCACCATTAGCGATGATAAATACACCTACTAATTCACTTAAAAAGCCAATGAGTATAGGGAAGCCTGTCATGTACGTAGAATCAAGATTATTTGATGAAGATTTCAATGACGTACCTGTAGGTGAAATTGGTGAATTAGCGATTAAAGGTAAACAAGTTACACCAGGTTATTGGCAAAAACAAGAAGAAACGGATAAATCTTTCCATGATGGCTATTTCTTAACAGGTGATTTAGCACGTATAGATGAAGATGGCGATATATTTATCGTAGATAGAAAAAAAGAACTGATTATTACAGGTGGAGAGAACGTCTTGCCATCTGAAGTTGAAATCGTTCTAGCTGGTCATCCACTCGTCGCACAATGTGTCGTCGTAGGTTATGAAAATGAAAAATTCGGAGAAACTGTAGCGGCTGCTGTGTTACTGAATGAACAAGACCCAGATTTCGTAGAGAAATTAGATGCTTATATGCGTGAGAACTTAGCGAGTTATAAAGTACCTAAAAATTATCTATCCGTGACGAAAATGCCATTAACTTCAACTGCTAAACCAGACAAGTTAGAAGTGAAAGAAATGATGAAGAGAAAGTTTCAACAATAAACAAAGATGACGCTAACATGAATACTAAATTTTTTTAGAGAAATATGTAAGCGCTTTAATAATATTTGGAGGTCATTTATATGTCAACAAAATTAGAAACGTTAAAAGCATTATTCCCAGAGGATGTATTGAATATTTCGAAACAATTAACAGATGGTGAAGTCAAGTTCTTAAAGCAACTTGATGATTTATTAGAAGAAAAATATCGTCCAACGATCAACGAACATTGGGTGAATGCGACAGTGCCAGAAGACTTCTTCGATGATATGGGTAAACTCAACTATTTCCAAAATCCATTATTATTTGAAGGGCGTGAAGGTGCTAAGACACCCAGTCAATTATTCCAATTTTTCATGTCTTATGTCGTAGCACGATTCGATGTATCTTTAGTGACATTATTAGGTGTCCATCAAGGATTAGGACATAATTCATTCTTATTCGGTGGTAGTAAAGAACAAGTTGCATACTATATCCCTAAATTACAATCACATGAACTAAGAACATGCTTTGCGTTAACTGAACCAGAACATGGATCAGATGTTGCAGGTGGTCTTGAAACAACTGCAAAACGTGAAGGAGATAAATGGATTTTAAATGGTGAAAAGAAATGGATAGGCGGCGCAAATTTAGCGGATGTTATTCCAGTATATGCTGTTGATGTTGAAACAGGTAAACCTAAAGGCTTTATTGTTAGACCAGAACAAGCAGGTGTAGATATTGAAGTGATTGAAAATAAAATTGCTTTAAGAATCATCCCAAATACAATTATTAAATTAGACAATGTAGAAGTTGAAGAAGATCAAAGACTTCAAAATATAAATGGTTTTAAAGATATTGCGAAAGTACTTTATTCTACACGTGCAGGTGTTGCTTATATGGCAACGGGTGCTTTAGCAGGTGCTTTACGCGCAACACTTGATTATGTAACAGAACGTAAACAGTTCGGTAAAGAAATTAGTAAATATCAACTAATCCAAGAGAAATTAGCAATGATGCAAGGGAATTTAGCACACTCAATGTCTATATGTGCTCAACTTGCTAGAATGCAAGAAAATGGTGAATATGACGAAGTTGCCACTTCAACTGCTAAGATGATGAACTCGCTTAGATTAAGAGAATCTGTCGCAATGGGTCGAGGTATCACAGGTGGTAACGGTATTTTAGCTGAATATGATATTGCGAGATTCTTCTCAGATGCAGAAGCAGTATACACATACGAAGGTACACACGAAATCAATGCACTGTTAATTGGACGTGCATTAACTGGAGATTCAGCATTTATTTAAGCTAACTGAGCAAGATGAAACACACTCAGAATATATGAATTTGGAGGACTTTTTATGACGATAAGTAAAGCGACCGTTCTAGGTGCAGGTACAATGGGTAGCCAAATTGCTGCACTATTAGTGAATGCAGGTTTAAAAGTAAAATTATTAGATATAGTAATCGATGAAAAAGACCCGAATAAAATTTCTAAAAAAGCATATGATGTGATTACAGATGCTAAAAGACCTTTATTATTCGATTTAGAATTTGCATCTAATTTATCTTACGGTAATTTCCAAGATGATTTAACAGGTGAAGATGATGCAGATATTTATATTGAAGCGGTTAAAGAAGAATTAGATATTAAACATCAAGTTTGGAAGCAAGTTACTCAAGTTGCGAAAGATAATGCGATATTCGCGACGAATACTTCAGGTATTCCAATTGAAGCAATATCTAAAGCATTTAACGATCAAGATAAAGAAAGATTTTTAGGATTACATTTCTTTAATCCACCTCGCATTATGAAACTTGTAGAGGTCATTCCGAATCGTAATACGTCAGATGCGATCGTTGAAAGAACACAAGTATTCGCTGAAGAAGTACTTGGTAAAGGGGTTGTCGTTGCGAATGACGTGCCTGGATTTGTAGCGAACAGAGTTGGTACACAAACGATGAATGACATTATGTATCGTGGCGAAGAACAAGGGTTTTCAATTATTGAAGTAGATGCTTTAACAGGTAGAGCAATTGGTAGACCGAGTACCGGAACATATGGTTTATCTGACTTAGTTGGTTTAGATATAGCCGTTACCGTTACGAGAGGACTCCAACAAGTGCCTGAAGAGCAACCTTATTTCAAAGATACTAAAGTTGCCGATACACTTGTTAAAAATGGCTCGTTAGGTAGAAAAACGAAACAAGGTTTCTATAAAAAAGATAAAAAGACAAGACTCGTTTACGATATAGAAAGCGATACGTACGTACAACCTGAACCGCCTAAATTCGAAATTCTTACTAAATTTAGTAAAGACTTAAAATCTAATTTAGATGTTATTTTTAATGCTGAAGATGATGCAGGTAAATTCTTATGGGAAACATTAAGAAATAATTTCTACTATTCAGCGATTAATGTGCCTAAAGCTGCATCTGACTTTAAAGATGTAGACCGTGCGCTTGTATGGGGATTTAACTGGAAAAAAGGACCGTTCCAACTTTGGGACTTAATGGGCTTTGACCGTGTTAAAGATAGAATGAAACAAGAACTCGGTGAATTACCTGAATGGATCGAACAACAAAGCGGTGGCTTCTATAAAGAAGGTGAATCAATAGAACGTGTTACACCGACATCAGCTTTTATTGACCGTGAAGTTTGGAATAGAGAAGATTCTAATTTATCAGTAGCAAACAAAGATCAATTATTACTCAAAATTCAAAGTAAAAATAATATTATATCTGATGGCTTTGCGAACGACTTAATAGAATCGATTGATTTATTAGAACAAGAAGACTATACAAGCATGGTTATATATGCAGATGGTAATAATTTTAGTGTCGGTGCAAACTTGTTCTTAATGAAACAAGCACATGAAAGTCAGAAAGTAGATGAATTAGTAGGTCCGGCAATTGATAAATTACATGAAAGTTTCGGCAGAATGAAATATTCACTTAAACCTATCGTAACTGCAGTTCATGGTAGAGCTTTAGGTGGCGGTTGTGAAGTTGTCTTACATTCACCATTTATCGTTGCTGCGAGTGAAACATACATTGGATTAGTTGAAACTGGTGTAGGTCTATTACCTTCAGGTGGTGGATTAGCAGAGTTTGCAGATAGAGTACTTAGAACAAATCATAAAAATGATGATAAACAAGCATCGATTACGAAAGTATTAATGAATGTAGGTTTAGCTAAAGTATCTACAAATGCATACGAAGCTAAGAGATATGGTTATTTAAGAGATATCGATACAATCATTTTCAACAAAGAAAGACGTGTTGAAGTTGCTTTAAATAAAGCGAGATATGAATCTGAAGCAAACTATATTCCTAAACCTAAAGCTCAATATCCAGCGCTAGGCAGAGATTTTAAAGCTTTAGCACAAGCTGAACTAGATGCGCAAAGAATTGGTCACTTCATTAGTGATTATGACTACGAAATTACTTTAAAAGTTGCACATATACTTGCAGGTGGAGATTTACCTCGTAATACGTATATTAATCAACGATATATTCAAAAGCTTGAACGAGAAGGCTTTTTATCTCTACTCAAAAATGAAAAAACATATGATCGTATTACGCATATGTTAGAAAAAGGTAAACCATTACGTAACTAATGAAGTGTTGAATAAGAGAGGATGGATATCAATGCAAGAGGCATATATAGTAGCATACGGACGTTCTGCAGCAGGTAAAGCTAAACCAGGTGGTGCATTATTTCATGAAAGACCTGATGAAGTTGCAGCTCAAGTATTAAAAGGTGTACTCAATCGTGTAGGTGGTACATTTGATGGTAGTATGGTTCAAGATGTTATCGTGGGGAACTCTTTTCCTGAAGGATTACAAGGTCAAAATATCGCGCGTTCAATAGCATTACTTGCTGGATTACCAAATGAAGTGCCTGGACAAACTGTTAATCGTTATTGTTCTTCAGGCTTGCAAACCATTGCGATAGCAGCGAATGAAATTATGTCTGAGCAGGCAGATGTGCTTGTAGCAGGTGGCGTTGAATTAATGAGTGCCGTACCAATGGGTGGTAATGAGCCAACAAATAATCCAGAGTTACAAGAAGCGGATACAGGTGTTTCTTACCCTATGGGACTAACTGCAGAAATGGTTGCTGAAGAATATAAAGTTTCAAGAGAAGAACAAGATGCTTATGCAGTTGAAAGTCATAAAAGAGCATCAGAAGCACAAAAATCAGGTAAGTTTGAAGATGAAATTATACCAATCGAAGTGCATAAAGTTAAATACGATGAGAACGGTCCAAATGTAACGAAAGAAACATTTAAACAAGATGAACTCATTCGTCCAGAAACAGATTTAGAGACTTTATCTAAATTAAGAACAGTATTTAAGGCTGACGGTACAGTTACAGCAGGTACATCGGCTCCACTTACAGACGGAGCAGGATTTGTTGTATTGATGTCAGGTGACAAAGTAAAAGAATTAAGCGTTAAACCAATTGCTAAATTTGTAGGATTTAAAGCAGTAGGTGTAGATCCTAAATTAATGGGCATAGGACCAGCTTATGCAATACCAGAAGTATTAGAATTAACGAATTTATCAGTAGATGATATCGATTTAGTAGAACTCAATGAAGCATTCGCATCACAAACAGTAGCATCTATTAACGAAGCAAGATTAGATATTAATAAGACAAACGTTAACGGTGGTGCAATAGCACTCGGACACCCACTCGGTGCAACAGGTGCTATGTTAACAGGTAAACTGTTGTCAGAAATGAGTAAACGCCCAGACTCCAAATACGGTATGGTAACAATGTGTATCGGCGTAGGAATGGGAGCAGCAGGCATATTTGAATACGTAAGATAATATATGTAAAGCATTCGATCATACGGTCGAATGCTTTTTTGTTGGTGTGAGGGGTGAGTAAAATATGTGAAATCGGCGAAGATGTTAGTTAAAGTTGTAATAAACACACGAGATTGTGAAACATGTGAGTTAAAGAGGCAATAAACACACGAGATTGCTGAAGATGTTAGTTAAAGGCGTAGTAAACTCACATCTCTTCATATCTCACCTCAAACAAAAAAGACGAGACATACATTTTGTCTCGTCCTCCAATCACTGCTTTTCCTATGATTGTTGATGATATTTTTCTTTTTCAGCTTCTCTTAATTCAACGCGGCGTATTTTGCCTGAGTTTGTTTTAGGTAGCTCGGATACAAATTCGATTGCTCTTGGATATTTATATGGTGCGACGTCACTTTTTACGTAAGTTTGTAATTCTTTGACGAGTGCGTCGTCGCCTACGATATCATTTTGTAAGATGACAAATGCTTTGACAATATTACCTCTGATTTCATCTGGGCTTGCGACAACTGCGCATTCTTGTACTTTCGGATGTTTTGTGAGTGAATCTTCTACTTCAAACGGTCCGATTGTATATCCTGAACTAATGATAATGTCATCTTCTCTACCTTTAAACCAGAAGTAGCCATCTTCGTCTAAACTTGCGCGGTCTCCAGTTACATAATAGTTTCCGCGTTTTGATTTTTCGGTACGTTCTTCGTCTTTAAAGTAGCCTTGGAATAATGATGGTGAATCTAATGATACGGCAATGTCTCCTGTCGCACCGTTAGTTATTGGGTCGCCATCTTCGTCTATTACAGTAACATGACTACCTGGTATTGCTTTACCCATGGCGCCTGGTCTACTTTCTGTATCTTTTAAAAATGCGATGAGTAATGTATTCTCAGTTTGGCCATATCCATCTCTTACTTTAATGTTAAAGTTATGATTGAATTGTTCGATGACTTCTTTATTTAATGGTTCACCAGCTGATACAGCACTGTGTAAATCTTTTAATGTATAGTCTGAAAGATTAGGTAGTTTAGCCATTAATCGGTATTCAGTAGGTGTACAACATAATGCGTTAATTTGATGTTTTTCGAGTAAGTCCAAATATTTAGCAGCATTAAATTTGCCGTTATAGACAAATGCGATGGCGCCAGATCCTAATATAGATAGGAATGGACTCCAAATCCATTTTTGCCATCCTGGTGCTGCAGTTGCCCATACAGTATCTTGGTCTGTAATACTTAACCAATGTTTTGGCGCTGTTTGGATGTGCGCAAATCCCCATCCATGTGTATGTATAACAGCTTTTGGTAATCCAGTTGTACCAGATGTATATGATAATATTGCGATATCATCACGTTTTGTTTCATCAACTGTAAGTTCTGAGCTTGCAGTTTGTATTTCTTCATCGATAGAAATCCAATCTTGTTGTTTAGAGCCTACAATAAATTTAGTGAGTTGATCATATTCTTGAATATTATCAAATTCGCCTGTACATTGATCAATGACTACGACTGCATTGACTTCACCGTGTGTAATGCGATGTTGTAAGTCTTTAGTTCTTAACATTTCTGAACTTGGAATGATAATAAGTCCAAGTTTGAGTGCAGCAATGTATACTTCATATGTTTTTATTGAGCGTGGCATCATTATAAGTACTTTGTCGCCTTTTTGAAGGCCTTGTGCTTTAAAGATGTTGCCCACTTTATTTGAATTTTGGATGAGTTTAGCATACGTAATTGTTTGTACGTTGCCATCGACATCTTCGAATATTATGGCTTCTTTCGTTTCATCTGCTGCATGTCTTTCGATTTCATTAACAATATTGTATGTTTCTGGTGCTATTAAGTCTGATCTATTCATGTTAATCTCCTCATTTTGTTTAATATATTGTTTTATTTTAACAGTGAATAATCATTAATACGAATAAATGAAACTATAGAATATTTTAAATAGTCAAACTATTGACATTTGCTAAAAATAAATATATGTTATTAAAGTATATAAAAAATTCATAGCATCTAAACTTTAGCAAGTGGCTAATCGATATTGGCTAATTGAAAAAGTAAAAACGGTGCAATGACTCACGATTAAAAATTTCAAAAAGATTACATATAAATAATAAGGAAGCAATTAAAATAACGGTAAGCGTTAGTTTGATTGAAGCCGACAATTAAAGCAAATCTGCACGAGAGGTTTGTTTTAAATTGTCGGCTTTTTTTATTGCTTTTAACAGAAAAGGAGCAACCGACATGACAGGTTTATTAGTATTATTTTTTATTTCAATTGGATTAGCGCTTATAAGTAGCATCATATATTTAGTACCAAAAGTGGCAAAGACATATATTAATGTTCACTTAGTAATCGCATTTATACCAGTGCTTATCGCATTAATTGGCTTGTGTATGACAAGCGGAAATACATATATAGGATTTTGGCATTTAGATAAATTGTCATGGTTGCTCGCACTCTTTATTTTGAGCATTGGTCTTATTATTCAAAGGTTTTCCGTACGCTATTTAGATGGAGATGCTCAGT
Organism: Mammaliicoccus sp. J-M41; assembly: GCF_022385935.1. NCBI lineage: Bacteria > Bacillati > Bacillota > Bacilli > Caryophanales > Staphylococcaceae > Mammaliicoccus > Mammaliicoccus sp. J-M41. The sequence continues at coordinate 21,030 of NZ_JAJNIR010000014.1, forward strand.
ATCGTAAATATTTTTCATTATTTACTTTTCTGACGGTGTTTGCTTCAGTTGCTTGGTTAAGTAATGATTTAAGATTAATGGCGATATTATGGGGGTTAACGTTATTTTGTTTAACGCGTTTAATCGGTTTAAACAAACAATGGCATATTACAAAACGTTTAGCGAAAAGTACTAGCGTGATCTTTATCGTTAGTTGGATTGCTTTAGTAATCGCGATTTTGCTGACATACAATATAACGGGTGAATGGCAACAGTCTACTATTTTTAGTAATGGTCATCTTGACCAATTTGATTCATGGCAAGGTGTGGTTATTCAGTTGATGTTAGTGATATCGGTCATCATTCCAGCAGCTCAGTGGCCATTTCATAGATGGTTAATAGAATCTGTAGCGGCGCCAACACCAGTTTCAGCGATTATGCATGCCGGTATTGTAAATGTAGGTGGCGTCATTTTAACGAGATTTGCACCGATTTTTACAAATGAATGGATAATTGGGTTACTTATCATTATCGCAACGATTTCAGTATTGATGGGAGCGGGCATTAGTTTAGTACATGTGGATTACAAAAGGCAGTTAGTAGGTTCAACGATTGGACAAATGGGCTTTATGCTTATCCAATGTGCTTTAGGTGTTTATTCAGCAGCTATCGTTCATCTTATGTTACATGGATTATTTAAAGCGACATTATTTTTACGTTCTGGTTCTGCTGTAAGAACTTTTGATATGCCTTCAAGAATGAATGAAAGTGTGTCATATATATGGGTTCTAGTTGGTCGATTATTATCAATTATGATTGGTATTATCTTTTGGCTTATGGATCCGACAAGTAGTTACCAAATCATCAGTGCGCTTATTTTAGCTTGGTCATTGTCTGTTTCATGGACGCAACTGGTCGCATATGGTGAGGGTAAGTTAGGTAGAATCATTGGATTATTAGCACTATTAATTGTTGGTTTATCCTACTTTGGTGTACATCATTTATTCCATGATTTGTTACATCAATACGCAACAAATGTGAACCATACACCTATATTTGCAGTCATTATCATGATTGTATTGCTTTTAATAGGAAGTGCACTGAACTTGTGGGTTGCAAGAAATCATTCATCAAAAATCGTCACGATTATATATTTATGGATTGTACATTTAGGTGAATCGAAAGTGCAAAATATTGAAACACATCCACGCTATTTGAAAAATCATACGTTTAAAGGAGGTTATCAACATGACGCAAACAATTGAATTACAAAATGACATCACATATTCAATTAAAGAGGCGAGTCGTGTCATAACACCACTTTCTCCTATTAATATATTTGCAGCGAGACATCCTTGGGCAGGTTTAGAAGATCGTACTTTTGAAGATGTTGCGAGATGGTTTCAAAAGGTACAGGATGTCGATTTGTATCCGAACGAAAGTTTATTATTTGCTGCAATTGAAAATGGAGAAATTAAACAGGAATATATAGAAGAACGATTATCGGCATGGCTATCGAACGATAATACGCCATTAAACAAAGTGATGTTAAGAGAATACGCTGAAAGCATATTGTTTAATAGAACTCACAAAGTAAATCTTACTGAACAAGATCAACAACAATTAAGAACCTCATTAGAAAATGTTGCACTAAATAAACAACAAGATGATGACATTATTTTAAGTACGCGTATTGAACAATATTCTGGACAGACGTATTTAGATAAGTTGAATGCACAAGTGATTAAGTGGAGTAAATTATATCTTGATGATAATCAATCAGGATGGGCAATCCATAAAGATGGTAAAGGTTTCTATAAAAACTGGAAGAGGTTAGCTCATTTGGATCCTGCTTTATCGAAGGCAGAAAGGCATAAAATAAAAATGCTACCATCAACATCTATTGAAACAATAGAAAGTTGTTTAGACAAACTTGGTATATCAGAAGCACAAGTACAATCATATCTTGAAATACACTTGTTGGCTTTACCAGGATGGGCAGGTATGATGCTTTGGAAAGACGAACGTTTAAACTTGCTGACGGATTTTTTAGCTATAAGATTGGCTTTGGAATGGACATTGATGAGTGAGCATGCTCAAGAACAACAACATACTGACCATGACATTTCTCTAGTGCTATCTTGGTTTAAAACTGGCATTTTAACGTTGGAAAATTGGTTCGCATTATCTCAAGGTGAACGAGAAGACTATATAGCATTTGCACATCAATTTGATCGTATTACACAACATAAATTATTGCTTGAAGCTTGGGAAGGTACATATGCGTCACAATTACAAAGTGAAATTCAATCTCATATCCATCATGAAGATGATAAAGCACCTGTAGAGGCACAGCTCGCTTTTTGTATTGATACGCGTTCGGAACCTTTTAGAAGACAATTAGAAATGGAAGGTCCTTTCGAAACGATTGGCATTGCAGGATTCTTTGGATTACCAATTGAAAAGTGTGAACTCGGACATCAACATACACATAATGCTTTACCAGTAATGAATAAACCGCAACATAAGATTTATGAATACGAAGATGCACATCAATCCAATCATTACGTTGAAAAGAAAAAAAGTATTTCGTCAATATTTTATACATTTAAAAAAATGAAACAAAATGTATTACCAAGTCTGTTGCTTCCAGAACTAACAGGTTCATGGCTAAGTGTACAAACGATTGCGAGAAGCTTTATGCCTAAACGTACGGGAGATTTGGTCAATCGATTTAATAAAAATCTTATGAATAAACCGGAAACGAAACTTTCTATAGATCATGCACCCAATCGGTTTGGTGATTTACCTATTGGGTTTACGAAACAAGAACAGCTTACTTACGCACGAGAAGCATTGGAATTAATGGATTTAACGGAAGATTTTGCGCCGTTAGTGGTCATATGCGGACACGGTAGTCATAGTGCAAACAATCCTTATGCAGCTTCATTAGATTGTGGTGCATGTGGTGGTTCAGCGAGTGGTTTCAATGCGAAAGTATTAGCTACTTTATGTAATTTGCCTGAAGTTAGAGAAAGTCTCAAAAGCTATCACATTATAATTCCGGAAGATACAATCTTTGTTGCTGCTGAACATAGCACGACAACTGATCAATTAGAATGGCTATATGTGCCACAACTTTCAAATCAAGCTGAGCGCGCATTAGAAAAATTAAAACTAGCTTTGCCTAAAGCTGGGCATCAAGCAAATCGTTTAAGACTTAAAGATATTCCAGGTATGGAACATTCAAACGAACAATCGACAACTAAAGCAGAACAGTTGGCAAGTGACTGGAGTGAAATTCGACCAGAATGGGGATTAGCTAGAAATGCAACATTTGTAATTGGTAAGAGAACATTAACAGAGCAATCACAATTAAATGGTCGCGCGTTCTTGCATAATTATGACTGGACGAAAGATCATGATGGTGAAATTTTAAATACAATTTTAAGTGGGCCGGCGACAGTTGCTCAATGGATTAACTTACAATATTATGCTTCAACAGTTGCACCTTACTATTACGGAAGCGGCAATAAAATCACCCAGACGGTGACGAGTGGCATTGGTGTTATGCAAGGAAACGGTAGTGATTTACTGACAGGTTTACCTTGGCAATCAGTTATGAAAGCTGATGGGGAATATTATCATGCACCGATTCGATTATTAGTTGTGATACAAGCGCCGAATGATTACATTCGTAAACTACTCAAAGAAAATACTGCGCTTAACACGAAAGTTAAAAATGATTGGTTAATGCTATCAAGTATAGATGAAAATGGTGAATGGCATAAATGGTAAATAAATGAGCAGGAAAACAATTTATGTCCAGGACTCGAGAGGATGTATAATATGAATGATGAAAAAAATATACTCATACTATCTGATTTAAATACACATCTAGAAAGCCAACTTGTAGAATCTTTAAATTTCAACCCAAATCATGTGATGTCGATACAAAGCTTTCAGGCAGAAATTGCGCATGCATATGGTGATGTGATGCGGTCTATTATTATCGCGATTTACGAATATGATATAGAGCATGTTTATATCATTAGAAAGTCAGACGATAAACAAGTGATCGCATTACCTGAAAGTGTCAAAAGTCATACAGAAAAAATTAAAACACTTGATTACTTATTTGAAAATTGTAAGCCTGAGTTTAGTAGTGACAATATTCATGAATGGTTAAATGGTGAAAGTGATATTCATCAAAGTATTAAACAAAGCATTCATCAAGTGTCTAATCATCCACTAATACCATCTGGTATTACAATAAACGGTATGACCATCAATCAAAATAATATTGAAACAATTGCTGAACATTTAACATAAAGCAAAATTAGCATTAAGGAGAGACAAATATGGAAATGACTAAAGGAGCATGTGAATCAAAAATTAGTAAAGCCATTACACAATGGGAAAAAGAATATCTAGGTAGAGGCTCTCTATCTGTTAAGACAGATATTTTAAGAGATATGATTATTGTTGATTTACAAGGTGTCCTTACACCTGCAGAATATAGCGTATGTGAAACACAAGAAGGTTTATTGAGTATAAAACGTACACGTTCAAAATTAGTAGAATCAGATATGGAACATTTATACCAAATGATATTTGATATTACCCAACAAGACGTCAAAAGTTTCCATACAGATTTAAGTTCACGTACAGGTGAACGTATGATGATTTTTAAAATGCATCATAATATAGAAGAACTTTTTAATTAATAATTGCCAGAAATCGATAATGAAAACCCTTTAAAAATAAAAAATAGAAAGATAATCATAATTTTAATAAAATTTAATTAAAAATTTACATTAGCTTAACAATTATAGTTTATTATTCACAATGGTTACAATAACTTTAAAGAGGTGTGTTATGGAACTCTCGGCATTACAAATGATTTTTACATTCATCGGTGGTTTAGGTATCTTCCTATACGGCATTAAACAAATGGGCGATGGCTTACAAGCAGCAGCAGGAGATAGATTAAGAGGTATATTAAATAGATTTACAAGTAATCCTATTATGGGTGTACTTGCAGGTATGATCGTGACAATTTTAATACAAAGTAGTTCGGGAACAACGGTTATCACAATCGGACTCGTAAGTGCTGGATTTATGACGATGCGACAAGCAATAGGTGTTGTCATGGGTGCCAATATCGGTACGACGGTCACAGCGTTTATTATTGGGATTAACATTGGTGAATATGCTTTACCAATACTAGCATTAGGAGCGTTTTTAATTTTCTTCATTCAAAAAAGAAAAGTTAAAAATATCGGTATGATTTTCTTCGGATTTGGATCACTATTCTATGGTCTAGAATTAATGAGTGGTGCGGTGAAACCACTTGCTAATTTAGAAGGCTTTAAACAAATTATGTTAGATATGTCTTCTACGCCGATATTAGGTGTACTTGCAGGTACATTTGTGACGTTAATCGTGCAAAGTTCAAGTGCAACGATTGGTATTTTACAAGGTTTCTATACAAATGATTTAGTTTCATTGCATGGTGCATTACCTATCTTATTAGGTGATAATATTGGAACGACGATTACAGCTGTATTAGCAAGTTTAGCAGGCTCTATCGCTGCTAAGCGTGTTGCAATGGCGCATGTTATGTTTAATGTTATCGGTGCGACAATATTCTTATTAATTTTACCATTTTATGAAATGGCGATGGAATGGATTCAACACGCTATGAATTTAAATCCAAAAATGGTTATAGCATTTGCACACGGAACATTCAATGTAACAAATACACTTATACAACTACCATTCATCTTTGCATTAACTTGGATTGTAACGAAAATCATTCCAGGTGAAGATGTAAATGAGAAGTATAAACCGAAATATCTTGATAATAATTTAATTAATCGAGCGCCTAGTATCGCACTTCAAGAGGCTCAAGATGAAATTCAAAATATCGGTAAAATGACTGTTTCAATGTTGAATAATGTTGAAAATATTGATGAAAAAGCAATTAAAAAGCATAAAGATAAACACCTTGCAGTAGATAATATGTATGATAATGTACGTCAATATTTAAATAAATTATCTGAGAAGAAACTATCAGCTAAAGATGCTGAAAGGCTATCTGTTTTATATGATGTTAATAGAACAATATTGAAAGTATCAACTTTAACAGAATCATACTTAGAAGAATTGCAGAAGAAACAATCAGCTGATATTCAAATTTCATCAAAAGCAGAAGAAAGTATCGAACGATTATATGATCACGTAAAAATTTCATATGAAAAAACTTTTGAAGTATTTGATGTTTATGACAATCTGAAAAAAGACGAAGTTGTGAAACGAAGCCAAGACTCATATGTACTAGAGCATGACTTACGTAAAAAACATATCAAGAGATTAAGCTCTGGAGAATGTTCACCAGAAGGTAGCCTTGTATATATCGACATGATATCCATCCTCGAAAGAATCGGTTACCATTCACGAAATATATCAGAATCCATGATTAACCTCGGAGAACATTCATACACACAAACAACTGAAGTGAAAATATAAATAAGTACCACCTCATTTTGCTGATTAAATCAGGTAGAAATGAGGTGGTATTTTTATAATATGCGATTTTGTTTGTGGTCTTTTACTTCACATAATTCAGTTGTTTTTCTATTTATCATACTGAAAATATTTTTAACTTATGAAAATATATTCAGATGTAAAATATAAGTGTCTTTACAAGTGTTATTCGTTGGTGTTTATTGTTTTTTATTTTAACATAGTTATATAAACAAAATGTAAGCGATTGCTTAATATTATTAACTGTCGCATAAATACATAAAAGGGGTTGTACATATGAGTTTGAATGTAGGAATTATTGGTTGTGGTGGTATTGCGAATGGTAAGCATTTACCGAGTTTGCAAAAAATAACTGAAGTGAACATTGTTGCTTTTTGTGATATTGATATTGATAAAGCACAAGCAGCAGCTAAGGAATATGGTACGGAGAATGCGAAAGTTTACGAAGATTACCAATCACTCTTAAAGGATGATGCTATTGATGTCATTCATGTATGTACACCGAACAGTTCTCATAAGGAATTAACGGTTGCTTCATTAGATGCAGGTAAACATGTTATGTGTGAAAAACCTATGGCCAAGACGACAGAAGAAGCACAAGAAATGATTGAAGCGGCTAAACGTAATGGCAAGAAACTTACGATTGGTTATCAAAATAGATTTAGACCTGACAGTCAATATTTACATAAAGCGACAGAGCGTGGTGACTTAGGAGATATTTATTTCGGAAAAGCACATGCTATTCGTCGTAGAGCAGTGCCGACTTGGGGTGTCTTCTTAGATGAAGAACAACAAGGTGGCGGTCCTTTAATTGATATTGGGACACATGCACTCGATTTAACATTATGGATGATGGATAATTACGAACCAGAATCAGTAATGGGTTCAACTTTCCATAAATTAGGTAAGAAAGAAAATGCAGCTAATGCATGGGGACCATGGGATCCTGAAAAGTTCAAAGTAGAGGACTCAGCTTTCGGTTTTATTAAGATGAAAAATGGTGCAACAATCATGCTTGAATCAAGTTGGGCGTTAAACTCTTTAGAAGTAGATGAAGCAAAATGTTCATTATCTGGTACTGAAGGCGGTGCCGATATGAAAGATGGCTTAAGAATCCACGGAGAAGACTTTGGTTCTTTATATACAACGCAAGTAGAACTTGAAAATAAAGGCGTTGACTTTTATGAAGGTGAAAAAGTAGACGAAGCTGAAGTAGAGGCACGTAGTTGGATTGACAGTATTCTTAATGATACAGAGCCTGTTGTGAAACCAGAACAAGCAATTGTGATTACACAAATATTAGAAGCACTTTATGAATCAGCTAAGACAGGTAAAGCAGTATATTTTGACTAAGAAGGGGTTTTATTAATGAACATAACAGTATGGAATGAATATAGACACGAAGTAGAAAGTGAAGAAATTAAAGCAGTTTATCCTAATGGTATTCACAATGTTATTGCTGAATTTTTAGGCGAAGAACATGACGTTAAAACAGCAACATTAGATGAAGCGGAACATGGATTAACGGATGAAGTCTTAGCTGAGACTGATGTCTTGTTATGGTGGGGTCATAAAGCACATGATGAAGTGAAAGATGAAATCGTCGAAAAAGTAAAAGCACGTGTACTAGATGGTATGGGTCTTATCGTGTTACATTCTGGACATTTCTCTAAAATATTCAAAAGTTTGATGGGAACGACATGTGATTTAAAATGGCGCGAAGCAGATGATAGAGAGCGACTTTGGGTAGTTGATCCAACACATCCAATTACAGATGGATTAGGGCAATATATTGAATTGGAAAAAGAAGAAATGTACGGCGAACACTTTGATATACCGGCACCAGATGAAACAGTATTTATTAGTTGGTTTGAAGGTGGAGAAGTATTTAGAAGTGGTGCGACATTTAAGCGCGGAAACGGAAAGATTTTTTATTTTAGACCGGGACACGAAAGTTACCCTACTTATTATAATGAAGAAATTCAACAAGTTATTAAAAATGCTGTTAAGTGGGCGAAAAATGACCGCACACCTAAACATCAATATGGTAACGCACAACCTTTAGAAGAAATTAGTAAGAAATAAAATAGGAGATTATATTTATGGATAAACTTAAACTAGGTGTTATAGGTGTCGGCGGTATCGCACAAAACAGACATATACCAGCTTTACAAAAATTAAATCACTTAGTTGAAATTGTTGGTGTACAAGATGTTAATCAAGAACTCGCTAAAAAAGTATCATCACAATTTCAAATTCCAAATGTCTTTTCAGAATATGAGGAGATGTTTAAAAGTGTAGATGCAGTCGTCATATGTACACCAAATAAATTTCATGCAGAAATAACAGTTGCAGCGTTAAATGCAGGTGTACATGTATTTTGTGAGAAACCAATGGCTATGAATCGAGAAGAATGTGATGCAATGATTGAAGCGGCAAATCAATCCGGTAAAGTGCTCGCAATAGGCTATCATTATCGCTTTACAGATGCTGCAATAACAGCTCGTCGTGCAATTGATGAAGGTGTTGTAGGTGATTCGCTTGTAACGAGAGTACAAGCATTGCGTCGAAGAAAAGTGCCAGGTTGGGGTGTGTTTACAAATAAACAACTTCAAGGTGGCGGCAGTCTAATTGATTACGGATGCCATTTATTAGACCTTGCTTTATGGTTACAAACTGATGCGAAACCAGTCGAAGTATTAGGCAAGACGTACAACCGTTTAAGTCAGACACCTAATCAAATCAATGATTGGGGAACGTTTGATCATGAAACGTTTGAAGTAGATGATCATGTATCTTCATTTATAACATTTGAAGACGGTTCAACGATGCAGTTTGAATGCTCATGGTCTGCGAATATTAAAGAAGATAAAATTCACTTAAGTATGTCTGGTGTAGATGGTGGCATTAACCTTTATCCATTTGAAATTTATCAACCTCGATTTGGTACATTTTTCAACGAACAAGCATATGCTGAACATAATGAAAATATTGCTGCAGAACGTCAGACTTTAAACTTTGTGAACAGTTGTTTAGGACTAGAGTCGCTAGTCGTGAAACCTGAAGAAGCAAGACGCGTGAGTGCATTAATAGATGCAATTTATGAAAGTAGTGAACAAGGTACGAGTGTTAAATTAAAATAAGGGGTGTTACATATGAAAATTGGTGTATTTACAGTACTTTTTCAAGATAAAACGTTTGAAGAAATGTTAGATCATGTTGCAGATTCAGGATTGAAAATGGTCGAAATCGGTACAGGTGGGAATCCGGGTAACCATTTTTGTAATGTAGATGAATTGTTAGAAGATGAAAGTAAAAGACAAGCATTTATGGATGCTATCAAGAAACGCGGATTAGAAATCAGTGCATTTAGTTGTCATGACAATCCTGTTTCACCAGATAAAGAACATGCTAAACAAGCACATGAGACATTTATTAAATCGGTAAAATTAGCTTCAATTCTAGGTGTCCCAGTTGTTAATACATTTTCAGGTATACCGGGGTCAGATGAAGACGCTAAACATCCAAACTGGCCAGTAACACCGTGGCCAACAGCTTACTCAGAAATATTAGAGTGGCAATGGGAGAAGAAGTTGATACCTTATTGGAAAGAAGCGGCGCAGTTTGCTAAAGAACACAACGTTAAAATAGGTATTGAACTACATGCTGGATTCTCAGTACATACACCACATACACTTTTAAAACTTAGAGAAGCGACAAACGATGCGATTGGTGCGAACTTAGATCCGAGTCATTTATGGTGGCAAGGCATTGATCCGATAGCAGCTATTAAAATTTTAGGTAAAGCTGGTGCGATTCATCATTTTCATGCAAAAGATACTTATATCGACCAAGAAAATGTCAATATGTACGGATTAACAGATATGCAGCCGTATAGTTCAGTTCAAACACGAGCTTGGACATTCAGAACAGTCGGTTATGGACATAGCCCACAAGTATGGGGAGATATTATAAGTGCATTGAGAATCAATGGATATGATTATGTAGTGAGTATAGAACATGAAGACCCAATCATGTCAGTAGAAGAAGGATTCCAAAAAGCAGCACATAATTTACAAACAGTGAATATAAACGAATCATTAGGAAATATATGGTGGGCATGAATAAAACCATGGTTTCAGCTTGAGTGCTGATACCATGGTTTTAATTTTTGAGGGGGGTGAATCTAGGGAGATGGGGTCTGTAGATTCACTTTTAAAAATTAGAAATATACAAAAACATACAGTCATTTTATAAATTTGGGCTCAAATCTTGGCTTAAAGAGGTAGTAAAGCCAAGAGATTGCCTAAGTCTTGGCTTAAAGAAGGAGTAAAGCCAAGAAGAGCCCAAATTTCATACTTAAGAAGGTAATATTCTATAAATAAAAATAACTTTTATGTTTTCCTTTCTTTTTAAAATGACTTTTACATACTCTTCTGATAGCATGCGCATCCCCACCACAATTCTGCTTCTTTCAATGTAAATGGCTCATTTTTTAATACGTATAATTCTTTTAAATTTTCTAAGTAAAGTAACTGTCTCTGTATCTGTCTTGAGCAATACATACAATGACCGAATCTCATTCGTTTATCTAATTGTATTTGGTTGATTTTACGGCAATGTGGACATCTTAAGCCTGGTTTGATTTGCTCGAATGGAATCATATGTCTAGGATAGGTCTTGGAAAAGTCTTGCTTAAGTGTTTTGATTTTATTGAGGATGGCTCTATTTTCGTCTACTTTAAAATTATTCAATAGCCTTGGAATTTTGTGTAACTCTGTTGGTAACAGTACCTGTTTACGATTAGGTATGTCAGAGTGAAGTGTAAATGTGGGGTTTGTAAATACGAGATAAGATATAATATCTCGTTTAATATTGAGATGTGATTTAATCAGTTCGAGTTCATATTCAGCTCTTTTCATTTGTGAAAAAGGGGTTTGGAATATATTTCCGTAACTATTTTTCATTTGATTATCGATGATATAATAGTCGCCTTTATAGTGTTTAACTTCTAAATTAATCATCTTATCATCATCTACAATGAGGAAATCGAGTTGAATTTGGTTCTTTATATTTAATTCAATGTTATGTACATAATTTAACTTAAGTTCTTTATCTAACATTTGTTGTACAATTTGTTCACCTTCTTCTCCTTGGATTTGTCGATAAATTTCTTGGGTGTCTTGATTGGCATCTATTCGACCAAAGATTGCCTTGTTATATAGTGTGAGTTCCATCTATCAACCTCCTATTTTTTTACAATTATTATATATAATATTCCACTAAAATACAAATAAAAACATTTTAGAAACCATTTATCTTGATTTCCAAAATGTTTTTATCATAACTTATTTGAGTTTTTCTGCTAATTCGATATAAATGCCTTCTGGACCTTTGATATAACACAATTTGTAGATGTCTTCGAATTGCGTAATTTCTCCAATCACATGAGAAGATGTTGTGGCCAATTGTTCTACAACTTGTTCAATATTTTGAACTGAAAATGCAAAATGACTAGCACCTATATTTCTTGGGAAATGTATAGATTTGTTAGTCGTTGATGATTGATCACGAAATTGTATGAGTTCTATAGCTGTTTCATCGTGAGGAACTTTCATCATAGCAATGCTTGCTTCTAAAGCATCTACACCATAAATATTGCCAATCCATTCACCGTTAATATTTTGTTCTCCAATTAGTTCCAATCCTAACGTACTAAAAAATTCTTTAACAGATTCCAAATCTTCAATGATTATACCTACATGGTCCATTTTATTTAATTTCATGTTTACATCTCCAATTCAGTTAATAGTTATATTATAACTATTATATCTGTTGAGACGGTTATTTCCTAACAGCATGAACAATATAATTCATATCTTTTTTATATCGTTTCATTGTTTTAAACATATTAAAGAACATAGAGCGATTTTCTTTTTTTAAGGCATTTTTTTAAATTTTAAGTGTACCAAATACACCTTCGTCTCGTATCATACCAGCTGGTGTCATAAGTGTTAACGCACCAATGTGCGATTCTATTTGTTTGAAACCAGCATCTTGATAAAGTTTATACCATTCTGCTGTTGGTAGTGGGGTTACTTTAACGTTAATGGCATCGCTTAAATGATGGATAATTTCATCTTTAGATTTAACGTTAATAATGGCGATATCATGTGTTAATACGATGCCACCTGGTTTCAAGACGCGATAATATTCTTTTAATGCTTGTTCTTTCGCTTTAATTGGCAACATTGTAAGCATCGCTTCATTTAATACTATATCAAATTGTTCATCTTCAAATGGTAAGTTCATCGCATTAGCTTTTTGAACATTAATTAAATGAGATAAGTTTGCAGATGATACATTTTTAATACCTTTTTCTAGAGCTTTAGCATTTAAGTCGACACCTTCAATTCTACATCCGTAAGTTTTTGCAATTTGCATAGCTTTTGTACACATATTGCATCCAACTTCTAATACATATTTATCTTTCGTGAAATGCCCTTTTTTAATGAGCCAATCTGTCGCAATTTTTCCACCAGGTCTTAATCTTTTCTTACCTAACTTTGCTAAAAATGTATGTCCTACTTCTTTCTTTATAATGAATCATTCCTTTAAAAAGTTTTTAAAGTAGATGTTTGTATTTCTTAAATAATACGTGGTTTTCTAAATGAACATGTTCATGTGTGTCGCGTTCTAATTGTTCTAAACGTTGATAGACAAGTCTCCAAGTACCACATGCTTCTAGAGGTGGTTGGTAATCGTTTGTGATGGCACGTATTTCTCGTAATAATTGTCCAGCTTCATCATGTTCATCAACTAAAGATGTAATCGTTTCGTTTAATTGATCAACTTGTTTACCTGCTGATACATCTAAAAGTTTAGGGAACGACTGATGATCTTCTTCGTCAATATGTTCTAATAATGCAGACTTCAATTTAGTATATAAGTCCTTTAGTTCTAATAAATATGGATGACTTGGACCGTGAACTTTAGCCAACTTTGTAACATAAGGTGTTAAGTTTTGAAATTCAGTTCTCAAAGCTTTGTGATATCGAGATTGAATGTACTGAATAAGTGATGAAGCATCTAAATATTTAATATCAATTCCACCATTTTGTTGATCGACAGGTATGCTATTGAGTTGATTTAACAATGTTTCTAAATCGACCTTTTTATTATTAGAAACGGCTTCATCAATGGATACATCACCTCCACAACAAAAGTCGATACCGTATTTACGAAAAATATCAGCAGACTTTGGAATATCTGTTACGACATCAGCAACATGACGCTCTTTAGTAATCATGTAATGACCTCCTTTAAAATATTTACCTTCTATATATCTCAATTATATTATATGAGAAACATTCTCAGTATTAGGGAATTCCATGAAAATTACATAAAATTGTAAAAAATATGGTGTGAAAAGATGTCGATAAAATTTATTCCGATATATCGAAAAGAAGAAAGGTGATTATATGTTTAGAAGAAATTTTGAGGGAAGATTTAACAATCACAGAGGTCATATGATGAATCGTGATGGCTTTGATTTTGGTAAAGGTTTTGGCGGTCATCCGGGAAGAGATCGTTTCTTTAAGAAAGGGAACTTACAATTTATTATTTTAAAAATGTTAAAAGAAGAACCGAAACATGGTTATCAAGTCATTAAAGATTTAGAAGAAAGGTTTAAAGGATTCTATGCACCAAGTCCAGGTTCAGTTTATCCAATTTTACAAATGTTAGAAGATAGAGACTTTGTATCAATTTCTAAAGATGGTAATAAAAAAGTTTATACAATTACAGATGAAGGCGAAACATTTTTAAATGAAAACATCGATCAAGATGAATTTACGAAACGATTAGAAGGATTCCAAAATGTTGATATTAAAGCAATGGAAGATGATGAGAAAAAAGCGAAATTCGAATCATTTATAAATGAAACAAAAGAAAAAGCAAAAAACTTATATAAAAACTAAAAAGAAGGTAAACATGTTGAAAAGCAATAAAAATAATAAAGTCGCAATTATAGGTGGAGGTCCTAGTGGCTTAATGCTCGGTTTGTTATTACAGAAACAAGGGATTCCATTTACGATATTTGAAAAAGGTGAGCGCAATATTAATGGCAATAGAGGTGGTTCGTTAGACATTCACGAAGAATCCGGACAATTGCCGATTAAAGAAGCTGGTCTTATTGAAACATTTAAAAGTATGGCAAGATTTGAAGGCGAAGATACAAAAATTCTAGGACCAGATGGCACATTGTATTTTGAAGATGATGCAGAAGGTGAAGGCGGAAGACCAGAGATTGATCGTAGTGAACTTTGCGATATGATTCTTAACGAAATTAATCCAGAAAACATCCGTTACCATTATGAATTTAAAGCAATAGAAACGTTAGATAATCATAAAGTTAAAGTCACTTTTAATAAGAATGGTAAAATCATGGCGCTTGGCGGTGATCAAGCTATACTCGGGCAATTGAACGGTGATGGATCAATTAAAGTTTATGTCACTTATCGCATGCCTTATAAAGATTTAGATACGTATAAAGCTTTGTCACCTGACCAACTAAAATCACGTTTATTACAAGATTTTAAAGATTGGGATAAAGAGCTTTTAAAATACATTTCATACGCTGATGATCAACCTTTATTTAGAAGAATTTATAAATTACCAATTGGTTTCAAATGGGAACGACAATCGAATGTGACATTGTTAGGTGATGCCGCTCACGTTATGAGCCCATTCGCTGGCGAAGGTGTTAATACAGCATTATATGATGCGTATTTATTAGCACGTGCATTTAAAAATCATGACAATTTAGAAGATGTGATAGCAGCTTACGAAGATGAAATGTACAAAGCTTCTGAAGAACACGCGCAAGAATCTCAAGATAATTTAGATTTAATGTTTTCGGATAATGCTGCTATAAAAATGGGCAGTATATTTACAGATGTAGAACAAATGTCATAAAAATTCTTACTGTGTAGATGATTAATTTACGTTATACTTCAATTAAGGAAGAACTGAATGGAGTGATAACATGGTCAATCAAAGAGATCAATGGTCATCTAAGATAGGATTTATTATGGCATCAGCAGGTGCTGCAATCGGTATTGGCGCAATATGGAAATTTCCTTATGTTGCAGGTCAATTCGGTGGTGGCGCCTTCTTATTGTTATTTATTATATTTACATTATTTATCGGATTACCGATGTTGATTTCGGAGTTTATCATTGGACGTGCAACAAACAAAGAAGCTGTTGCGGCCTATGATACGCTAGCACCTAAATCACCATGGAGAATAACGGGCAGACTTGGTGTTATTGGATGTTTCTTATTATTATCCTTTTACAGTGTTGTAGGTGGTTGGATTACAATCTATACAGCATTGGGATTAACAGGCAATCTTATATCTGATGGTACAAACTACGGTAAAGTCTTTGAACAAATTATAGGCGAACCATTTACTGTATTAATCGGTGTGTTTGTCTTTATATTGATGAATGTTGTTGTGTTAAACTTTGGTATTAAAAAAGGTATTGAACGTGCCAATAATGTATTAATGCCTTTATTATTTATATTCTTTATTATTCTTGTTGTGAGAGCAGTAACTTTAGAAGGTGCGTCTGAAGGTTTATCTTTCTTCTTTAGTTTCAACTTTAAAGATTTCTCAGCTGAAGGCGTATTATATGCGTTAGGTCAGTCATTCTTCGCTTTAGCTGTTGGATTCTCATGTATGGTTACTTATAGTTCATATTTAAGTAAAAAAGAAAGCTTACCAACGTCAGCTATGTCAGTATCGATTATGAATATTATCGTGTCTATATTAGCAGGAATGGCGATATTCCCAGTTGTATTTGCATTCTCATTAGAACCTACTGAAGGTCCTGGATTATTATTTATCGTATTACCTAATGTATTTGGTCAAATGGCATTTGGTTCAGTATTCTTAACGTTATTTTTACTGTTATTCTTATTTGCGACATTGACTTCTTCATTTAGTCAATTTGAAATTATCATTTCAGCTTTCGAAAAAGAAGGCAAAAGATCGCGTTCAAAAATAGTATGGATATTAGGCTTATTGACATTTATCGCTTGTATTCCGTCATCACTATCATATGGTGTTCTTGCAGATGTTTCGATTTTTGGAAAGTCTATATTTGATGCAACAGATTATTTAGTGAGCAACATATTATTACCAATTGGCTGTTTACTAATCGCAATATTTATTTCGTTTAGAATGGATCAAGCTATCGTAAAACGAGAATTCCAAATGGGTAATCAACTGTCTTTAAAATGGTTTAAATTATGGAAATTCTTAATGAGATATATCATTCCGATTATTATACTTATCGTATTTATTTGTTCGCTTTAAGTCTGTCATGAAATCCATGAAATGAGGTATAGCAAATGGAATTTAAACAGTTAAAATATTTTGTGGAAATTGTTAGAAATGGTGGTATGACCCAAGCTGCAGAACATTTATTTGTAGCGCAATCTACAATTAGTAAAGCTGTAAAAAACCTTGAAAACGAATTTGATGTCACGCTTTTTGATCGTTCACAAAAACACATTAAACTAACAGATACTGGCGAAGTATTTTACGATAAAGCGGTAGAATTCTTAACGCTGTTTGATCATTTGACGCTCGAACTGAATGATATCTTTGAAGTGCAACGTGGACATATTAGATTAGGTTTGTCGCCTATGATTAAAGTGGATCTTATAACAGATAGTCTCGAGAATTTTCATGGTAAATATTCTAACGTCACATACGAAGTTACTGAAGGTGGCGGTAAAGCGGTAGAACATTATATTAATAAAGATGAAGTAGATATTGGTGTGACGACATTACCAGTAGACTCATCTAAATATAACAGCGTGTCACTTTATAAAGAGGAATTGTTTTTAGTAGTGAATAAGTCACATAAACTTGCCAAGAGACATCAAGTTTCAATCAGAGAATTGAAAGATGAAGAATTTGTCTTGTTTCACGATGACTATTATTTAAGAGATATGATTATTGAGAACTGCAGGAAAGAGGGTTTCTATCCAAAGACAGTTGCTAAAATATCACAGCTTACCTTTATCAGCAATATGATAGAAAGAGGACTTGGTCTGTCTATTGTGCCACAAAGTATTGCTGAACAAATGAGTGATGATGTGACAATGATTGAACTTGAAGGTGAAAAGATATATTGGCATCTCGGATTAATTTGGAAAAAGGGTGCCTATGTTAACAGAGTTACGAAAGAATGGATATTATTTCTAAAAGAATCACTAATCAAGAAACAGGCTGGAACATAATGTTCTAGCCTGTTTTTTGCTTTGAACAATAAAATATAATCAAACTATTCCGAAGTGGAATATGTTAAATCGATAATATGTATTTTATTAATACTTTGAACCGTCCTATAATATTGTCTATAACGTCTTATTAAAAGGATGAGCGCATATGATTAAATTGTTTATAAAGATACTATTTCAAGTATCTCTCATATATATGATTACTCAAATTGGTAAATGGCTTCAAGAAATATTACATATACCAATTGCAGGTAGTATTGTTGGACTAGCATTATTATTTTTATTACTTCTAACAGGTATTTTACCTGAACGATGGATAGAAGTCGGTGCTAATAAATTAATTAATGTTATGATTTTATTTTTCGTGCCTTCCATCGTAGGCATTATGGATATTGCAGATCAGATTGGACCAGGTTATATCATTATGGTCGTGTTACTCATAGTGAGTACAAGTTTGGTAGCACTGTCATCTGGTTATGTTTGTGAGAAGTTTTTAAATATTAATAAAACGGATAAGGAGAATGCATCATGATTATACAATCTTTATTGATGGTACTTTTAACATTAGCTTGTTTTATCATCGCTAAGAAACTACAAATTAAATACAAACATCCTATACTCAACCCTGCACTGATTGCTTCAATTATGATTGTCACTATTTTATTAGTATTAGGTATGAATTACAAAGACTACATGGTAGGCGGTTCATGGATTCATCAATTTTTAGACTGTTCAGTTGTGAGTTTAGCGTATCCGTTATATAAATATAGAAAGTTGATTGTCGCGAACTTCAAAATTATTATTTCAAGTGTATTAGCTGGTATCATGGTTAACTTTGTTCTTATTTATGGAGTTCTCTTTTTAATGGGATATCCAAGTTCAACGATTGTCACAATTTTACCTAGATCGATGACAGCAGCAGTAGGTATTGAAGTGTCTCACCAAATGGGTGGAACAGATACGATAACAGTTATGTTTATTATAGCGACAGGTTTAATTGGTAGTATTTTAGGTAATTTTTATATTAGTAAAGCGAAGTTTACAAGTGATTTAGCAAAAGGTTTAACGTATGGTAATGCTTCACATGCGTTTGGTACAGCAAAAGCTTTGGAATCTAATATTGAAGCAGGTGCGTTTAGTACAATTGGTATGATTTTAACAGCTGTACTCAGTGCGATTATGTTACCAGTACTTTATTTAATGACCACTTATATTTAATGAGATATAGAAGGAGATATGGCAAAATTCATGTCATATTTCCTTCTTTTTTATATAAATTTATATTCGTAAAACATGTATAAAAATACATAATAAAAGAACGTTAGATTCGTTACGTTCGTTAAATTTTAACTTAACACAACCGTTATAGCAATATTTATAATGATTATAAAATGAGGTTTATATATATTTATTCATAAGTAATGATGCTTTTCATTGTATGTAATTTGCATTTTTATTAAAACTTCTATATCGTCTTCATTGTGATTTAAATCATCGTGTTCATTAAAAATGATTATTTAACGATGTACATTAATCGACAACGAGGAGTGTTCAGAAGTGAAGAAACATAAAGTAATGGACTGGTGGACATTTTATGGGACGGTTGCAGTATTACTTATCGCTGTTATACCGATGATGGTATTCCCTAAAGCTAGTCAAGAAGTCATCACAAGTATCAATGATATTATTTCGGATTCATTAGGTGCATGGTATCTATTACTTGGATTGATTGTTTTTGCATTTGTATTATACATAGCGTTTGGGAAATACGGGAATGTCACTTTAGGTAAAGCAAGTGATAAACCTGAATTTAATAATTTTAGTTGGATTTCGATGCTGTTTTGTGCGGGGATCGGTTCAGACATTTTATACTGGGGTGTCATCGAATGGGCATACTATTATCAAGTGCCGCCTTATGGTGCAGGTAGTATGACGGATGAGGCACTCGAATATGCAACGATGTATGGCATGTTTCATTGGGGGCCAATAGCTTGGGCGATTTATGTGTTACCTGCTTTGCCAATTGGTTATTTAGTATTTGTTAAGAAGAAACCAATCTATAAAATCAGCCAAGCATGTAGACCAATTTTAAAAGGTCAAACAGATAAATTACTCGGTAAAATTGTAGATATTTTATTTATTTTTGGATTGTTAGGAGGTGCGGCGACATCATTAGCACTAGGTGTGCCAATGATTTCTGCAGGGATAGAGCGACTCACAGGACTTGACGGTGAAAATATGGTTATGAGAAGTATTATCTTACTCATCATTACGGTCATCTTTGCATTTAGTTCTTATACAGGCTTGAAAAAAGGTATACAAAAATTAAGCGATATTAACGTTTGGCTAACATTCTTAATTTTAGGAATCGTACTGATTGTTGGACCAACGATATTTATTATGGAAACGACTGTATCAGGATTAGGAAATATGTTGAAGAATTTCTTTAGAATGGCAACATGGTTAGAACCATTTGGAGGTATTGGTGATAGAAAAGAAACAAACTTCCCACAAGATTGGACGATATTCTATTGGTCTTGGTGGTTAGTATATGCACCATTTATTGGCTTATTTATTGCCAGAATTTCCAAAGGTCGTACGTTAAAAGAAGTCGTATTAGGTACAATTATTTATGGAACTTTAGGATGTGTATTATTCTTTGGTATCTTTGGTAACTATGCAGTGTTCTTACAAATTTCAGGACAATTTGATGTCATTCAATACTTGAATCAACATAGCGCTGAAGCCACTATAATAGAAGTGATGCATCAATTACCATTTCCAAAAGTAATGATTGTCCTATTCTTAATCTCAGCATTCTTATACTTAGCAACAACATTTGATTCAGGATCATATATATTAGCAGCAGCAACTCAACAAGAAGTCATAGACGAACCATTAAAAGCAAATCGTTTATTCTGGGCGTTTGCATTATGCTTATTACCATTTTCATTAATGTTAGTAGGTGGAGAACGAGCCTTAGACGTCTTGAAGACGGCATCCATATTAGCGAGTGTGCCTCTAACTGTTATATTTGTGATGATGATGGTTTCATTTATCCGGACACTAGGCGGAGATCGAATTAAATTAGAAGAACGAGCTGAAAAATTAAAAGCAGTTGAACGACGATCATTAAGAATCGTTCAAGTACGAGCAGAAAAAGAAGACGATAACTTATAAAGAAAATTCCAACAAAATCTCATGATTTTGTTGGAAATTTTTATATCTTAATTTTTTAAAACAATCTAACACTGAAGTGTTCGCAACAACTATCATTTTGAATGAATAATTTCTTCATTAAATTGACTGAAAATTTAAAAAGAACAGTTGACATCATATGCTGTATCGGGTATGCTAATCAACATAATTTATTATTTCTTAGTAAACTTATCTGTTTAAAATAATTTCTAATAAAAACATTGATTTTAAACTTAAAAAGCTTGTAGAAATAAGCATAAGGAGGACGTTATATATCATGACCGAAGTGTTAACATATGAACGTTTTGACACTGATCCTTTTAAAGATATTGATATTGACGATGAAACTAAAGGTGCATATCAAATAATTAAATGGGCGTATGAACATTATGGAGATTCTATCGTATATTCATGTAGTTTTGGGGCAGAGGGTATGATTTTGATAGATTTAATATCAAAAGTTAAACCAGATGCCAAAATTGTATTCTTAGATACTGACTTACATTTTCAAGAAACTTACGATTTGATTGACCGTGTGAAAGAAAGATATCCAACATTAAATATTGAACTTAAAAAGCCAGATTTAACGCTAGAGCAACAAGCAGATCAATATGAACCGGCACTATGGACAAGTGACCCGAATCAATGTTGTTATATCAGAAAGATTAAACCGTTAGAAGAAGTATTATCGGGCGCTACTGCTTGGGTCTCAGGATTAAGAAGAGAACAATCTCCAAGTAGACAAAATACCGATTTTATTAATAAAGATGAAAGATTTAAATCTATAAAAGTTTGTCCTTTAATTTATTGGACTTGGGACGATGTATGGGCATATATCGAACGCCACGATTTAACCTACAATGAACTTCATGACTTTAATTATCCAAGTATTGGATGTATTCCTTGTACAGCTCAAGTATCTTCGTCAGGTGATTCACGTGAAGGAAGATGGACGAATTTCAACAAAACTGAATGTGGTTTGCATACAGTAAATAATAAACCTAAGTAATCTAATTAAGAGATTTATTAATCTTTTTTAGCATAAATCAGACTATTCCCATAAGAATAGTATTTAAAACTTAAATAATTGGACAGGATGAGGTGACATCTTTGGAATTATCAGTAACAAATAGCCCTTTTAATCAAGAGCAGTCAGAAAAGTTAAATCAAGTATTTGCAACACTTACAAATGAACAAAAGATTTGGTTGAGTGGTTACTTATCGGCGTCAGTCGTACAAGGTGATCAAGCAAGTGCACCTGTAGTTGAGCAATCTACAGCAGTGAGCGGTGAACCTAAGTTTAAGAAGAGAGATATTACAGTATTGTTTGGTTCTGAAACAGGTAATGCTCAAGGTTTAGCTGAAACGTTAGAAAGTAAATTAAAAGAAAAATCATTCAATGTCAATCTTGCATGTATGGAAGATTTTAAGACTAAAGATTTAAAGAAAGTAGAAGATTTATTTATTATCACAGCGACTCATGGAGAAGGAGATCCACCAGATAACGCAATTACGTTCCATGAGTTTTTACATAGTCGTAAGGCACCTAAGTTGAATGATGTGAGATTCTCAGTGTTAGCACTAGGAGACGAATCGTATGAATTCTTCTGTCAGACTGGTAAAGATTTTGATAAGAGATTAGAAGAGTTAGGTGCAGAGAGAATACATCCAAGAGTAGATTGTGATTTAGACTTTGATGAACCTGCTGAAAAATGGATGGAAGACATTTTAAATTCAATCGGCCAAGTATCAGGTCAAACAGCAGAAGAACCCGTTAAATTAGATGCTGAAGATTTATCAGCTACTCAAACGTATTCACGCTCTAATCCATACGAAGCAGAAATTTTAGAAAACATTAACTTGAACGGTAGAGGTTCAAATAAAGAAGTTAGACATATCGAACTTTCTTTAGAAGGTTTCAATGATTCATTTGAACCAGGTGATTGTATCGGCATATTCCCGAAAAATGATCCTGAAATTGTATCAGAGTTAATTGAAACACTTGTTTGGGACCCAGAAGAAATCGTACCAATTAATGATTCAGGCGATACATTAACTTTACGCGATGCATTAACTAATCATTTCGAAATTACAAAATTAACTAAACCAATCGTCACAAAAGCTGCGAATATCTTTGGTAATGGCGTGTTATCTGAAAAAGTTAAAAAAGATAGATGGATTTATGGATACGTTGAAGGTCGTGATTTTATAGATTTATTAAACGATTTTCCACCTGAAGATTTACAACCAGATGCTTTGCATCAAATATTGAGAAAATTGCCAGCTCGTGAATATTCAATCGCAAGTAGTCATCAAGCAGCACCTGATGAAGTACATTTAACGATTGGAGCAGTTCGTTACCATTCTCATGATAGAGATAGAAAAGGTGTTTGCTCAGTACAATTTGCAGAACGACTACAACCTGGTGATACAGTACCAATTTACTTGAAGAAGAATCCGAACTTTAAGTTCCCTAAAACAAGTGAAACGCCAGTCATTATGATTGGTCCAGGTACAGGTGTTGCACCATTTAGATCATATATTCAAGAAAAAGAAGAATTAGAGCTTACTAATAAAGCTTGGTTATTCTTCGGCGAACAACACTTTACGACAGACTTTTTATACCAAACAGAATGGCAAGGTTGGTTGAAAGATGGCGTGCTTGATAAATTAAGTGTCGCGTTCTCGAGAGATTCAGAAGAAAAAGTATATGTACAACACAGAATTGAAGAAAACAGTAAAGAATTTTATCAATGGATTCAAGAAGGTGCAGCTATCTATGTATGTGGAGATGAAAAACATATGGCTAAAGATGTGCATCAATCCATTTTAAATGTCATTCAAAAAGAAGGACATTATAACGAAGAAGAAGCAGAAGCATTTTTAACTGAATTGAAAAAAGAGAGAAGATATCAAAGAGATATTTATTAAGAGGGGGCAATATTGTGAGCACTCAAACTAATTTATCCGACAAATTAGATGAAATGGAACACATTAAGAATAGAAGTAATTATTTAAGAGGAACAATTAAAGAAGGTTTAGCAGATGAAATAACTGGTGCAATAGCTGAAGACGATACAAAATTACTTAAATTCCACGGTAGCTATATGCAAGATGATAGGGATATTCGTGATGAGCGTCGTAAACAAAAGTTAGAACCAGCATATAGTTTCATGATTAGAGTAAGAGTTCCAGGTGGTACGGCTACTGCTGATCAATGGATTGCGATGGATGATATTTCAACAGAATACGCTAACAACACAATCAAACTGACAACAAGACAAGCGTTTCAATTCCATGGCATCTTAAAAAGAAACTTAAAAAGTTCAATGCAAAGTATCAACCATGCTGTCATGGATTCATTAGCAGCATGTGGTGACGTTAACAGAAACGTCATGTGTAATCCAAATCCATATCAATCAGGCGTGCACAAAGAAGTAGATACACTTGCTACAAAAATAAGTGATCACTTATCACCTCAAACAGGTGCATATCACGAGATTTGGTTAGACGATGAAAAAATAGTCGATACGAAAGAAGAAGTAGAACCAATGTACGGTAAGACATACTTACCAAGAAAATTCAAAATCGGTATCGCTGTACCACCATCAAATGATATTGATGTTTATTCACAAGATATCGGATTGATTGCAGTTATTGAAGATGATCAATTAGTCGGATTTAATGTAACGGTCGGTGGCGGTATGGGTATGACACATGGTGATACGAAGACATACCCTCAAGTAGGACATCTATTAGGCTACTTCCCTAAAGAAGAAGCGGTAGATGTTTGTGAGAAGATTTTAACTATCCAACGTGATTATGGTAATAGAGAAAACAGAAAGAATGCACGATTTAAATATACTGTTGATCGTGTTGGTGTTGATTTTATTCGTGAAGAATTGAATAAACGTTTAGGTTGGGAAATTGAAGAGGCGAAACCATTTGAATTTAAACATAATGGTGACCGATACGGTTGGACTGAAGGAAGCGGAAAATGGCACTTCACATTATTTATTCAAAATGGACGTGTCAAAGATACTTCTGATTACAAATTGAAGACAGCACTGAGAGAAATAGCTGAAATTCATACAGGTGACTTCCGTCTAACACCTAACCAGAACTTAATTATTGCCAATGTTGCCAAAAGTAAAAAACAACAAATTCAAAAAATTATAGATCAATATGGCATAACAGACGGTGAACATTATACAGGACTTAGAAGAAATTCAATGGCATGTGTTGCATTTCCAACGTGTGGTTTAGCGATGGCTGAATCAGAACGTTACCTTCCAACACTGATCAATAAAATTGAAGGACTTTTAGATGAAGCAGGTTTAAATGAAGAAGAAATTACGATTCGAATGACAGGTTGTCCAAATGGATGTGCAAGACCAGCATTAGCTGAAATTGCATTTATCGGTAAAGCGCCAGGTAAATATAATATGTACCTTGGTGGCGGATTCACTGGAAATCGTTTAAATAAATTATTTAAAGAAAATATTGGTGAAGATGAGATTTTAGAAAGCTTAAAACCAATTCTGATTCAATACGGTAAAGAAAAAAATGATGGAGAACACTTTGGAGACTTTGTTATCCGTAAAGGCATAATTAAAGAAGTGCAATCAGGGCAAGACTTCCATAGTTAATCAGAAAATGGGGTGTAAGAATGGGGAAAGTATTCTTGGTTGGTGCTGGACCGGGCGATCCAGATTTAATAACGGTTAAAGGTATTAAAGCCATTAAACAGTCTAATGTCATATTATATGATCGACTCGTCAATAAAGCATTATTAGATTATGCAACTGAAGACACGAGAATGATTTATTGCGGTAAAAGTCCGAATAAACATTCTTTGACTCAAGATGAAATTAATGAATTGCTCGTAAAACTTTCTCTAGAAGGTTACACCGTAACAAGACTTAAAGGTGGCGATCCATTTATCTTTGGTCGTGGTGGCGAGGAAGCAGAAACATTAAAGAACTATGATATTCCGTTCGAAGTAGTTCCAGGTATTACAGCTGGTGTTGCAGCACCAGCTTATGCTGGTATTCCAGTGACACATAGAGATTATAGTTCATCTGTTGCCTTTATAACAGGTGTTATGAAAGACAGTGTTGATGAAGATGAATATTGGAAACACTTAGCACTAGGACCAGAAACACTTTGTATTTATATGGGTGTAAAGAAGTTGCCTGACATTCAAAAATTATTAGTGAAACACGGTAAAGATATTCAAACACCAGTAGCATTAATTCATTGTGGAACTTCACAGAAACAAGTCACAGTGACAGGGACTTTAGAAGACATCGTAGAGAAATCACATCAAATTACAAACCCTGCAATGATTGTTATTGGAGAAGTCGTCAAACTAAGAGAACGCATGAGCTGGTTTGAAGAAGTGGCATCAGAACAGAACGTTCCACAACTTATTTAATAATACTGGAGGGATACAATGATAGCCGTGTTATATGTCAGTCACGGTAGCAGAATTAAAGAAGCGACAGATGAGGCAATTTCTTTTATAGAATCAGTGAAACAGTCTATTGATATACCGTTACAAGAAATTTGTTTCTTAGAATTAGCACAACCAGATATTCAGCAAGGCGTCGAAAAGCTTATAGCAAAAGGTGCAACCGAGATATCCGTTATACCCGTATTGTTACTAAGTGCAGGTCACTATTTTAAAGATATACCGAAAGAGATAGATGAAATTAAGACACAATATCCAGAAATAACATTTACTTATGGAGAGCCTTTAGGTGTTCAACCAAGATTAACAGCCATTCTTAAAGAACGTATTGAAGAAACGAAAGTTGCGATTCAAGAAGATGCTAAATTACTTGTTGTTGGAAGAGGCAGTTACAATCCGCAAACGAAGATAGATATAACAGCTATAGGTCATTCCTTATACGAAACGACAGCATTTAAAAATGTAGAAGTGTGTTACTTAGCTGCCTGTGAGCCATCATTTGAAGAAGCTTTACAAGATGCATTACATGAAGAATATTCACAAGTATTCATTGCGCCATATCTTTGGTTTACAGGTGTCTTGGAGCGTCATATAGAGCAAACAGCAGCGGAGCATAATACGAAAAGCGACATCATCGTATGCGAACATTTAGGTCATCATCCATCCATACAAGAAGCATTGAAAGATCGCGTGTTAGAAACACTAACGACTCAAACAGTTTAAATATCAGATTAAAGGATGATTTATTGTGGCATACATTCCAATCAATTTAGATTTACAAGATAAAATCGTCAAAGTTATTGGTGGCGGTAAAATTGCTGAACGTAGAGTGAACGCACTGATAAATAGTGAAGCGTTAATTCATGTTATTTCACCAGAACTTACAGACAATTTAAAGCAGTATGAAATTGAAAGGAAATTGAAATGGCACAAAAAGGACTTTGAAATATCTGATATAGAACATGTTGATTTTATTATAAATGCCACGAACTCACCAGAAATAACCGATGTCATTAAAGATAATGCCCCTAAACATTGTCTAATCAACATGGTCGGTGATGCACAAGATGGCAATGTGATATTTCCTGGGACATTAAATAGAGGTAAGTTGCAGATAAGCGTCACATCAAATGGTGCAAGCCCAAAGTTAGTGCGTAATATTTTGAAAGATTTAGATCAACAATATTCAGTAGATTATACAGAATATGTAGATTTTTTATATGAATGTCGCACAATCATTAAATCACTAGAAATAGATCAAACAGAAAAAAACCAATTATTAGAGAATATTTTGTCTCATCAATATTTCGATACGATTGAGCAAAATAAATTCATCAATTGGTTGAAACGACAACTTAAATAGAAAGCCAGAGAGGAGTAGCGTATGCGAAAGTTAACGATATTTGCATTAGTAGGTTTTTTAGCACAACTTATAGACGGTTCTCTTGGGATGGGATTTGGTGCAACCTCTTCATCATTACTATTAACTTTTGGAGTGGCACCAGCAATCGCATCTGCAACCATTCATTTTTCAGAAGTGGCAACAACAGCAGCATCAGGACTTTCACATTTAAAGTTTAAAAATGTTGATAAGTCCATCATTCTAAAGCTTGCTTTACCAGGCGCGATAACTGGATTTATCGGTGCAGGTGTATTGAGTAACTTGCACAGTGATTTTATTAAACCATTCATCGCATTATTCTTATTGTCGATGGGGATATATATTATTTATCAATTTGTATTTAAAAAACAGCAAAACCAACAAGTGAAAGATGGAAGATTTTCAGCTTTATTACTTGTTCCACAAGGTGCAATTGCAGGATTCTTAGATGCAATTGGTGGTGGTGGCTGGGGTCCAGTTAACACGCCATTATTACTATCAAGAAATAAAATTGAACCAAGATATGTTATCGGAACAGTTTCAGCGAGTGAGTTCTTTGTGACAATTTCAACTTCATTAGGATTTATTATCTTCTTAGGTTGGAGTCAAATAAACATTTTACTTGTCGTTGCGTTAGCATTTGGTGGCGTCGTAGCAGCACCGTTCTCAGCATGGTTAGTGAAGACTTTACCAGTGTATGTTTTAGCGGTACTTGTCGGCGGTCTGATCATATTTACAAATAGTAGCGTGTTATTAGGTACTTTAATTAGCAGTGAAGCAACAGTCAATATTATAAAAGGTGTTATTATCCTTGCTTGGTTAGGTTTAGTACTATTCACACTTTACCAACATAATAAATTTCCTTTTAATATTCAAAATCAAAAATCAAAAGAAGTAGATCAAATTAATTAATAGGAGTGAATATTGATGGTATCAGCAACTCAAAAGACTAAAGAAACAATCGAAGCTCATGGTGGAGAATTAATTAATCGCCAAGTAACAGGTCAAGAAAGAGCAGAACTTATTGAAGCGGCACAATCATATCCTAAATTAACATTAAATCCTTGGAGTCTATCAGATTTAGAATTAATCGCAATTGGTGGTTTCAGTCCACTGACAGGATTTTTAGGTGAGAAAGATTATATCAGTGTCGTTGAAAATCTACGTCTAGAAAACGGACTTGTATGGAGTATTCCAATTACATTACCGGTTACTGAAGAAGAAGCAAACAACTATGAAATAGGTTCAGACATCGCTTTATATGGAGAAGATAATCATTTATATGGTGTGTTAAAACTTGAAGAGAAATATACGTATGATAAAGCTAAAGAAGCTCAAAATGTGTACGGAACAACAGATGTGGATCACCCAGGTGTGAAACGTGTATATGAAAAAGGCAACGTTTATTTAGCTGGTCCAATTCAATTAGTTGATCGACCAAAACATGATGAATTTAGTGATTTCCATTTAGATCCAAGTGAAACACGTGAATTATTTAAAGAATTAGGATGGAAAACAGTTGTAGGTTTCCAAACGAGAAACCCAGTTCATCGTGCGCATGAATATATTCAAAAAATAGCACTTGAATCAGTGGATGGATTATTATTAAATCCTTTAGTTGGTGAAACGAAGTCTGATGATATTTCAGCTGAAATAAGAATGGAAAGTTATCAAGTTATCTTGAAACATTATTACCCTGAAGAAAGAACACGTCTTGTGATTTATCCAGCAGCAATGAGATATGCTGGCCCACGTGAAGCCATTTTACATGCATTAGTACGTAAAAATTATGGCTGTACACACTTTATCGTCGGTCGTGACCATGCAGGTGTAGGTGACTACTATGGTACATATGACGCACAAGAATTAATTTCACAATATGAAGATGAAATTGGCATTCAAATCTTTAAATTTGAACATGCATTCTTCTGTACAGTTTGTGACAACATGACAACAGCTAAGACATGTCCCCATGACAAATCAAATCATGTTCATTTAAGTGGAACAAAGGTGAGAGAGAAACTTCGTAACGGTGAACAATTACCAAAAGAATTCTCAAGACCAGAAGTAGCAGATGTATTAATTAAAGGTTTAAGACAAAATTAATTTCTTTAGGAGTGGAATAATGAGCGCGTCAACAAATATTACATGGCATGATTCTGAAGTAACAAAAGCACAAAGACAAGAACGTAACGGTCATAAAAGTGTTGTGATTTGGTTTACTGGTTTATCAGGATCAGGTAAATCAACAATATCTGTAGCATTAGAAAAAGCATTATTTGAACAAAATATCACTTCATATCGTTTAGATGGAGATAACATTCGTCATGGATTAAACCAAAACCTTGGATTCAGTCCAGAAGACCGAAAAGAAAATATCCGTCGTATCGGTGAAGTCGGTAAATTAATGGTAGATGCTGGTGTAGTCACAATGACAGCATTCATCTCACCATATGAAGAAGACCGTAATACGGTTAGAGATATACTTGAAGACGGTGAATTCATCGAAGTTTTCACTAAATGTAGTTTAGACGAGTGTGAATCAAGAGATCCAAAAGGACTGTATAAGAAAGCAAGAAGCGGTGAAATCAAAGAATTCACTGGCATTAATGCACCATATGAAGAACCATCAAACCCTGAAATAGTCATCGATACAGAAAACGAAAGTGTAGAAGAATCTGTAGAGAAAATCGTTGCATACTTAAAAGAAAATCAATATTTATAATGAATAAGCTCACAACGCTAGCTAGTGTTGTGAGCTTTTTGTATTGTGGTATTGTGGTTATGAACAAGTTTGGTGAGAAGTGTTCATAAGAGCGTCAGTATTTACAATTTTTACGAGTTTTGTAAATATGACTCCCGTTATTAGCAGTTCTGGTCAAAAGTGCAAATACTGGTACCAACTAAAAATAACAAAAGCGCGGGGTATGCATTGCTACCTCGCGCTTTTACTTATTTGTCTTCTTGACTTGGTATTGGGAAATATTTATATATCTCTCCAGTTTTAATAGCGTTACTGATATTTGCTAACCATTCATAATATACTTTTGATTCTTCTAATTGTGTATGAATGGTGATTGCTTCTTCTTTAGTTTCTTCATCGACATCATCTGCATCTATGATTTTTTGTAGCAAGATTTCTGCGTCTTTAACAGAATCCATATTAATAGAAATTTCTCGATCCCATTTTCTTGAGAAAAAGTTATTAAAGAAGATAAAGAAGTCTTTTTCAGCGATGAAATGTTGTTTTCTACTTCCTCTTGTAAATTGTTGTTTGACGATATCAAATTCTTGTAGTTTCTTAACACCAGCACTCATGCTTGGTTTGCTCATTTGAAGTTGTTCACGCATTTCATCTAGTGTCATACTACCTTCAAATACCATCGTCCCGTATAAATTTCCGACACTTCTATTAATACCATATAAATCCATCGTTTCTCCAATACCGTTAATCACGATGTCTTTAGCTTGGTCTAGTTGTTTTTTGTAGTTATCTGAACGTACCACTACATACACCTCCAATAGTTACCTTAATTGTACCATGAATCCTTTTACATTGTAGTTGCTTTTCCATTACTTGTCTATTTGAAATACCTATTAAAAACAAATCATAAATGAACTTTGGAAATTTGACGCCTTTCATAATTCTATGCTAACATAAAATTTGTAAAGTTCGTTAAATAAAAATTTAACAAAGTTAACGGAGGTATTTTGAATGGGATATATAGAGCATTTATCTAGACGTCAATTTATAAATGGTGAGTGGGTAGAAGCTTCTAATAAAGCGACTCGCGACATTGTGAATCCATATAATCAAGAAGTTGTGATTTCAGTAGCTGAAGGTACAGAAGAAGATGCTGAAAAAGCAATTTTAGCAGCTAGACAGTCATTTGAAGCTGGTGAATGGTCAGGTGAAACGACTGAGAATAGAAGTCGTAAAGTTAGAGCCATTGCAGATTTAATTAAAGAACATAAAGAAGAACTAGCGGAACTTGAAACATTAGATACTGGTAAGACATTAGAAGAATCATATGCAGATATGGATGATATTCATAATGTATTTATGTATTTTGCAGGTTTAGCAGGACATGATGGTGGTGAAATTATTGATTCCCCAATACCTCATTCAGAAAGTAAATTAGTAAAAGAACCTGTAGGCGTTGTGACTCAAATTACGCCGTGGAATTATCCGCTACTTCAAGCTTCATGGAAAATAGCGCCTGCTCTTGTAACAGGTTGTTCGTTAGTTATGAAACCAAGTGAAATTACGCCATTAACAACAATTCGTGTATTTGAATTAATGGAACAAGTTGGATTTCCTAAAGGTGTCATCAACCTCGTACTAGGTAAAGGTTCTGAAGTTGGTGAAGTATTAGCATCTCATAAAGAAGTCGATCTCGTTTCATTTACAGGTGGTATTCAAACAGGTAAGCATATTATGAAACGTGCAGCAGACAATGTAACGAATATTGCATTAGAACTAGGTGGCAAGAATCCGAATATTATTTTCGATGACGCAGATTTTGATTTAGCGATTGATCAAGCATTAAATGGTGGCTATTTCCATGCCGGTCAAGTTTGTTCAGCTGGATCACGAATTATCGTCCATAACGATATTAAAGATAAATTTGAAAAAGCTTTAGTTGAACGTGTTAATAAAATTAAAATCGGTAATGGTTTTGATGAAACTACTGAGATGGGACCATTAATTTCTGGAGAACATCGCGATAAAGTTGAAAAATATATAGAAGTTGCGAAAGAAGAAGGTACGACAATTGCTGCTGGTGGTAAACGACCAGACAGAGCAGACTTACAAGATGGTTTCTTCTTTGAACCAACTGTCATTACAAACTGTGATACATCTATGAGAATTGTACAAGAAGAAGTATTTGGACCTGTCGTAACAATTGAAGGATTCTCTAATGAACAAGAAGCGATTGAATTAGCGAATGATTCTATTTATGGACTCGCAGGCGGCGTATTTACACAAGATATCGCTAAAGCTAATCGTGTGGCTAATAAATTGAAAATGGGTACAGTTTGGATTAATGACTTCCATCCATATTTTGCACAAGCACCATGGGGTGGATATAAACAATCTGGTATTGGTAGAGAGTTAGGTAAAGAAGGATTAGAAGAATATTTAATTTCTAAACATATTTATACAAATATTCAACCTGAGCCAGTGAATTGGTTTAGTAAATAAATACAACAAAGAAGAACGAGTATATAGGAGGATTTTGAGATGAAGCAATCTTATGATTATATAATTATTGGAGGCGGAAGTGCCGGATCTGTATTAGGTAATCGTTTAAGTGAAGATAAAGATAAGACCGTATTAGTATTAGAAGCGGGTAGAAGTGACTATCCATGGGATTTATTAATTCAAATGCCAGCAGCACTAATGTATCCATCGGGTAATCGTTTCTATGACTGGAAATATGAAACAGATGGCGAACCTCATATGGGCGGTAGAAAAGTAGCACATACAAGAGGTAAAGTACTTGGTGGTTCAAGTTCAATCAATGGTATGATTTATCAACGAGGAAACCCAATGGACTATGAAGGTTGGGGAGAACCTGAAGGCATGGAAACATGGAAGTTTGCGAATTGTTTACCATACTTTAAACGATTAGAAAAAACTTTTGGAGCAGATAAATCAGATCAATATCGTGGTCATAATGGTCCGATTAAATTAAGAAGAGGACCAGCAACAAATCCATTATTCCAAGCTTTCTTTGAAGCGGGCGTTCAAGCTGGATACAATAAGACACCTGATGTAAATGGATTTAGACAAGAAGGGTTTGGACCATTTGATAGCCAAATTCATAATGGTCGACGTGTTTCAGCATCAATTGCTTATTTAAGACCAGCTATGAAACGTAAGAATTTAACTGTTCAAACAAGAGCTTTTGTTACAGAAATCAATTATGAAGGTAGACGAGCAACGGGTGTAACATTCAAGAAAAATGGTAAGACACATACAGTTGCTGCAGGAGAAGTTATTCTATCAGGTGGTGCGTTCAATACTCCACAATTACTTCAACTTTCTGGAATTGGTGACTCTGAACATTTAAATTCATTAGGTATAGAGACACGTGTACACTTGCCAGGTGTAGGTGAAAACTTCGAAGACCACTTAGAAGTATATGTACAACATGCATCTTCTAAACCAGTATCTGAGCAACCAAGTTTAAATAAATTTAAAATGCCTTTTATCGGATTACAATGGATCTTCGGTAGAAAAGGACCAGCAGCAAGTAACCACTTTGAAGGTGGCGGATTTGTAAGATCTAATGATAAAGTTGATTATCCAAACTTAATGTTCCACTTCTTACCATTAGCAGTACGTTATGATGGACAAAAAGCAGATACAAAACATGGTTTCCAAGTACATATCGGACCAATGTATTCTAACTCTAGAGGTAGCTTGAAGATTAAATCTAAAGATCCATTTGAAAAACCTAAATTTGTCTTTAATTACTTATCTACAAAAGAAGACGAACAAGAATGGATAGAAGCAATTAGAGTTGCAAGAAACATCTTGAAACAACCAGCTTTAGCACCATATAACGATGGAGAAATATCTCCAGGACCTTCAGTACAAACAGATGAAGAAATTTTAGAGTGGGTTAAAAAAGATGCAGAAACAGCACTTCACCCATCATGTAGTGCAAAAATGGGACCAGCATCAGATCCTATGGCTGTAGTTGACCCATTAACAATGAAAGTACACGGTATGGAGAACTTGAGAGTAGTCGATGCATCAGCAATGCCACGCACAACAAATGGTAATATCCACGCACCGGTGTTGATGTTAGCGGAAAAAGCAGCAGACATCATTCGTGGTAAAAAACCATTAGAACCAGAAGAAATAGATTACTATAAACACGGCGTCCACCCTAAAGACGCAGGCGTTGTGAAATAATAGGAGAAGTAAGAAGGCTGAGACAGAAATTGTCTCAGCCTTTAGTTGTTATATGGGTACGCGCTAACTACCATAATTCTGAAAAGTGGTAATAAGAACGCTGTAACTACCATAATTCTGAATAATGGTGGTATGTCAACAAAAACTTAGACAGAATTCATAAGTTTATAAGAGGTTGGTGTTTGATAATTTAATCCTGCATGTAATCTTTCATTGTTA
>NZ_JAJNIR010000015.1:0-55570 GCF_022385935.1 Mammaliicoccus sp. J-M41
CCCATGCCGAACACAGAAGTTAAGCTCTTTAGCGCCGATGGTAGTTGGGCTTACGTTCCGCGAGAGTAGGACGTTGCCGGGCAAATATTTAATTTTATTATTCCACAGTAGCTCAGTGGTAGAGCTATCGGCTGTTAACCGATCGGTCGTAGGTTCGAGTCCTACCTGTGGAGCCATGGCCCCTTGGTCAAGCGGTTAAGACACCGCCCTTTCACGGCGGTAACACGGGTTCGAATCCCGTAGGGGTCATTTTTTATGGAGAATTAGCTCAGCTGGGAGAGCATCTGCCTTACAAGCAGAGGGTCG
This sequence comes from Mammaliicoccus sp. J-M41, assembly GCF_022385935.1. NCBI lineage: Bacteria > Bacillati > Bacillota > Bacilli > Caryophanales > Staphylococcaceae > Mammaliicoccus > Mammaliicoccus sp. J-M41. The sequence goes on from NZ_JAJNIR010000015.1 coordinate 307, forward strand.
GCGGTTCGAACCCGTCATTCTCCACCATTTAATTTAATAAGCTGGAGGGGTAGCGAAGTGGCTAAACGCGGCGGACTGTAAATCCGCTCCTTCGGGTTCGGCAGTTCGAATCTGCCCCCCTCCACCATTTTTGGGCTATAGCCAAGCGGTAAGGCAACGGACTTTGACTCCGTCACTCGCTGGTTCGAATCCAGCTAGCCCAGCCATTAAGAGCCATTAGCTCAGTTGGTAGAGCATCTGACTTTTAATCAGAGGGTCAGAGGTTCGAATCCTCTATGGCTCATAAGTAAGAGACATTAGTTAATCTAATGTCTCTTTTTTATTGATGAAAATATGCATAAAACGATGTATATACGTATAAATATTTGGAATATATTAATATTATCCACAAACCCTTATATAGCTTGATGTAAGTGCTTACATATACTAGAATATAATAGTAATGCAAATTAAGGGGGATTTGAAATTATGAAAAAGAGCATTGAAATAATCGGTGCACCAACTGCTTTTGGTCAAAGAAAATTAGGCGTTAATTTTGGACCAGATGCATTGAGATATGCTGGTTTGATTGAAAGAATAGAAAATATAGGTCACCATGTCATAGATAAAGGTAATGTAGAATCACCTAATATTGATATGAAAAAATATAAAAGCGAACAAGAAGGTTTAAGAAATTTAGATGAAGTAATTTCATTTTCAAATAACTTATATGAATCCGTAAATGAAACGATGAATAATGGTAACTTTCCATTAATTTTAGGTGGGGATCATTCATTATCAATTGGATCAATCGCTGGTATCAGTAAACACTATAGTAATCTCGGTGTTATTTGGTATGATGCACATGGAGATTTAAATACATTAGATTCTTCACCAAGTGGTAATATTCATGGAATGCCATTAAGAGTCTTAATAGGTGAAGGTAATGAAGAATTAATGAATATCGGTGGATATAAGAACAAAGTAAAACCTGAAAATATCGTTCTAATTGGCATGAGAGATTTAGATGATGGTGAAAAGGAATATATTAAAAAATCAGGTATACGTACATATACAATGGCAGATATAGATAAACTTGGCATGAATCAAGTTATATCTGAAACGATAGATTACTTAAAGGATAAAACGGATGGTGTACATCTTTCATTGGATGTTGATGCATTAGATCCAGTCGAAACGCCTGGTACGGGCACAACAGTACCAGGAGGCGCAACATATAGAGAAAGTCATTTAGCTATGGAGTTACTCCATGAGTCAAATTTAATCGTATCTGCTGATTTAGTCGAAGTAAATCCTCTAATCGATGAATATAATAAAACGGCTCACCAAGCAATTGGGTTAATGGGATCATTCTTTGGAGAGAAATTATTATAATTGACAATCATAGATAAAATATACTTTAATAAAGAAGTCTCTTTTATAGAGGCTTTTTTTGTTTTATATATAATTAAATTAACAATATATCTCAAAAATTGTTATAATAAGCACTAGGTAAATGAAACACGGAGGAGATACTATGCAGTTACCTGACATTTTTGGTGAATTAAGTGCCTTAAAAGTTATAACAGGTATACTTGATTTAATTATTGTATGGTATGTATTGTACTTAATTATAACTGTCGTTAAAGGTACAAAAGCGATACAACTATTAAAAGGTATATTTTTCATCATAATTGGTAGAACAGTAAGTAATTTTTTGAATTTGACGACTACTACGCTTTTATTTGATTTTGTATTGCAATGGGGATTTTTAGCAATCATTGTAATATTCCAACCAGAGTTTAGAAGAGCGTTGGAACAATTAGGGCGAGGAAGTCTATTTAAACGAGTAAATGTAGCGACATCAGCAGAACAAGAAAGGTTAACTGATAGTGTTGATAAAGCTGTTCAGTATATGGCTAAAAGAAGAATAGGTGCATTAATTGTATTCGAGAAAGAAACAGGTCTTCAAGACTACATAGAAACAGGTATACCTATTAATGCTGATATTTCTCAAGAATTACTCACAAATATTTTTATTCCAAATACACCATTACATGATGGTGCGATGATCATACGTGAACAAAAAATTGCTACAGCAGCAAGTTATTTGCCGTTATCTGACAGTCAAAAAATTTCTAAAAGTTTAGGAACGCGTCATAGAGCAGCTGTAGGGATTTCAGAAGTATCAGATGCATTTACAGTTGTAGTATCAGAAGAAACAGGTTCAATATCTGTAACAATTGATGGTCGATTAAGAAAAGAAATATCAAGTGAAGCCTTTAGAGAGTTACTAGTTGAGCATTGGTTTGGTTCTGTTCAAAACAGAAAGGATGTGAAGTAGATGCTAGAATCTAAATGGGGTTTACGATTTGTAGCTTTAATTTTAGCGCTACTCATGTTCTTATCAGTAAATAATGTGTTCGGTAGTTTGTTTTCGGAAAATGCTTTGAAAAGTTCAGATCATGTAATAGAAGATGTTCCGGTAGATACAATTTATAATACGAAAGAATTATATTTATCAGGAGCACCTAAAACTGTGGATGTAAAAGTTTCTGGTCCACAATCTACAATATTACAAGCTGAAAAATTATTGAATTTTAAAGTAGAATTGGATTTGAAAAACAAATCAGTAGGACAATATAAAGAAAACTTTAAAATTAAAGGACTTAGTGATGAACTTAAAGCGACAGTTGTGCCTAAAAGCGCAAATGTAACGTTACAAGACAAAGTTTCTAAAAAATATCCAATTGAAGCAGAGATTAACCAAAACAGAATTGCTTCTGGATATGAGCTAGTAGGAGAAACTGTTAATCCATCACAAGTAACGATTACAGGTGGACAAGAAGAACTTAATAAAATTGCTTATGTTAAAGCTACTTTAGATGAAACGAAGCAATTAACAGATGATACGACTGAAAAAGCGGGTATCAGTGTACTCGATAGCAATTTAAATAAACTAGACGTACAGATTAGACCAGATACTGTTAACGTCAATATTAAAGTTGCAAGATCTAGTAAAACTGTGATATTAAATCCTGTTACAAAAGGTAGTGCATCTAAAAATATAAATATTGATGATATTACTTTAGATAAAACCGAAGTTAAAATATATGGTTCGAGAAACGTTCTTGATGGTATAGGATCAATAGATGTACCTGTCGATATTTCAAATGTTGACGGTGATACATCTAAAAAAGTAAGTCTTAGCTTGCCTGATGGTGTGGACGAAGCAGAATTTAAAAATGTCGAAGCAAAAATAGAAACTTCTAAAAACTAATGGAATTAAAGGAGAATTATAATGGGCAAATATTTTGGTACAGATGGTGTTAGAGGTGTAGCTAATTCTGAGTTAACACCAGAAATCGCATTTAGATTAGGTAGATTTGGTGGTTATGTATTATCAAAGAAACATGGTAGTGAAAATCCTAAAGTATTAGTAGGTAGAGATACACGTGTTTCTGGCGAAATGTTAGAAGCAGCTCTAATCGCTGGTCTTTCATCAATTGGTGCAGAAGTCATGAGATTAGGTGTTATTTCAACTCCAGGTGTAGCTTATTTAACGAGAGAAGTGGATGCAGATTTAGGTGTTATGATCAGTGCGTCACACAATCCGGTAGCAGATAATGGAATTAAATTCTTTGGTCCAGATGGTTTCAAATTAACGGATGATGAAGAATTAGAAATTGAAAAGTTATTAGATTCTACAGAAGACAATTTACCAAGACCAACAGGTAACCAATTAAATCATATTTCTGATTACTTTGAAGGTGCTCAAAAATATATAAGCTATATTAAATCAACTGTTGATGGAGATTTAGATGGATTGAAAATTGTCCTAGATGGTGCACATGGTGCTACTTATTCTCTTGCGCCATATTTATTCGGTGATTTAGAAGCAACTAGCGAAACAATCGGTTGTAAGCCAGATGGTTATAATATTAACTTAAATGTTGGTTCTACACACCCAGAAGAATTAGCTAAAGCTGTTATTGAACATGGTGCAGACCTTGGTTTAGCTTTTGATGGTGATGGGGATAGAATCATTGCTGTAGATGATAAAGGACAAATCGTTGATGGTGACCAAATCATGTATGTGTTAGCTGAAGATATGGCACAAAATGGTGAATTAAAAGATAATATGGTCGTTTCAACAGTAATGAGTAATTTAGGTTTCTATAAAGCACTAGAAGAAAAAGGTATTAAATCTAACAAAACTAAAGTTGGAGATAGATATGTTGTAGAAGAAATGCGACGTGGTTTTTACAGCCTTGGTGGAGAGCAATCAGGTCATATCGTTATGATGGATTATAATACGACTGGTGATGGGTTACTGACTGGTGCGCATCTTGCAAGTATCGTTAAAAGATCAGGCAAAAGTTTAAGTGACTTAACAAGCAAAATGAAAAAATATCCACAAAAATTAGTAAACGTTAGAGTTTCTGATAAATATGGTGTTGAAGAAAATGCCAAAGTTTCTGAGATTATGACTAAAGTTGAAGTTGAAATGAATGGCGAAGGTCGTATATTAGTAAGACCATCAGGTACTGAACCACTTGTTCGTGTAATGGTTGAAGCTAAAACAGAAGAAGATGCTGAAAGATTTGTTAACAGCATTGCAGAAGTAGTAGAACAAGAGATGGGAATTGAATAAATATATTATTAATCTGAGACAACTTTTATGTGTCTCAGATTTTTTATTTTATTTATTACAACTGTTATTATTATATTTTTATGAGAAAATTGCACTAAATATAGTATTATAATTGCACAACATACAATTTCATTGTAGAATGAAGAGAGCTTTCTTAAGGAGGATTGTGAGGTTTATCGAAATAAGGAAACTTATAGCGCCTGAACAAAGAACATACGCGATTGAAGAGGCATGTATAATCAGATACATGCTGAATGAGTGTTATGAACTTTGTTGACGAGGAGGATAGTTATCGAATTATCGGCGGATGCTATCCCGGATGTGGCTCATTCGAAGTTCAATGTTTAAAGCATATAGGTGACTGTATGTCCAAAGCCATTGAAATAGCCATAAATTGAACAGAGTATTGAAAGCGACTAGACTAAAATTTTAAAAGTCTGACCGCTTATTTAAAATTGGAGGAATTTTGATTATGTGTGGAATAGTAGGATATATAGGTACAGCAAATGCTAAAGAATTATTACTTAGAGGATTAGAAAAATTAGAATATAGAGGTTATGATTCAGCTGGTATTGCTGTAAGAAATGAAGAAGAAATTAAAGTATTTAAAGAAAAAGGAAGAATTGCTGAATTACGTAAAGCAGCTTCTGATGACTTTGATGGAAATATTGGTATTGGACATACACGTTGGGCAACTCACGGTGTGCCAAACTATGAGAACGCTCACCCTCATCAATCAACATCAGGTCGTTTCACATTAGTACACAACGGTGTTATTGAAAACTATGAACAACTTAAAAATGAATTTTTATCAGGTATCACTTTTAAATCAGATACTGATACTGAAGTTATTGTTGAATTAATTGAACACTTCTCAAACGAAGGTTTAACTACAGAAGATGCTTTCAATAAAGTATTATCATTATTACACGGTTCATATGCATTAGGTTTATTAGATGAACAAGATGCTGACACAATCTATGTAGCTAAAAACAAATCACCATTATTAGTTGGTATCGGTGATGGATTTAACGTAATTGCTTCAGATGCAATTGCTATGTTAGCTGTAACAGATACTTATAAAGAATTAGTCGACAACGAAATTGTTATCGTAAAACGCGATGAAGTGATCATCAAAGACCAAGAAGGTAACGTAATCGAAAGAGATAGCTATAAAGCTGAAATCGATGCTTCAGACGTTGAAAAAGGTACTTACGATCACTACATGTTAAAAGAAATTCACGAACAACCAGGTGTTATGCGTAACATTATTCAAAATTACCAAGATGAAGAGGGTAACCTTAAAATCGATAAAGAAATTATTGAAGATGTTGCACAAGCAGATAGAATTTATATCGTTGCATGTGGTACAAGTTACCATGCTGGTTTAGTAGGTAAAGAATACATTGAAAAATGGGCAGGCGTTCCTACTGAAGTACATGTAGCTTCAGAGTTTGTTTACAACATGCCTTTATTATCTGAAAAACCATTATTCATCTTTATTTCACAATCAGGTGAAACAGCAGATAGCCGTGCAGTATTAGTAGAAGCTAAACGTTTAGGTCACAAAGCATTAACAATTACAAATGTACCAGGATCAACTTTATCTCGTGAAGCGGATCATACATTAATTTTACACGCTGGACCTGAAATCGCTGTTGCATCAACTAAAGCATATACAGCACAAATCGCAGTATTAGCAATTCTTTCTCAAGTAGTTGCGAATGCACATAACAAAAATACTGGCGTAGATATTATTCCTGAATTAGCGAAAGTAACAACTGCAATCACTGCAATTGTTGACGATGCGCCTAAAATGGAACAAATCGCTAAAGATTTCTTAGAAACAACACGTAACGCATTCTTTATTGGACGTACAATGGATTACTACGTAGGTCTTGAAGGTGCATTGAAACTTAAAGAAATTTCTTATATCCAAGCAGAAGGATTTGCTGGAGGAGAATTAAAACACGGTACAATTGCATTAATTGAAGAAGGTACACCAATCATTGCATTAGCTACACAAGAAAAAGTTAACTTATCAATTCGTGGTAACGTTAAAGAAGTTGTAGCACGTGGTGCTAATCCATGTATTATTTCTATGGAAGGTTTAGAACACGATCAAGATACGTATGTAATACCACACGTTCATGAAATGTTATCACCACTTGTATCAGTAATCACATTACAATTAATCTCTTACTACGCTGCATTACACAGAGGTTGTGACGTAGATAAACCACGTAACTTAGCTAAATCAGTTACAGTTGAATAGATTGATGTTGAACACCTGAGCTACTCGCTCAGGTGTTTTTTTGTAAATTTTGAATATATTATATATGGTTAGGCGTGTATGATGGCAGTAGTAACAAAAGTCGGAGGAATTGTAACTAAGGAGGTCCATGTCCATAGTAACAAAAGTCTGGAGAATTGTAACTAAGGGGGTCTATAGTAACAAAAGTCTGGGGAATTGTAACTAAGGCAGCCCATAGTAACAAAAGCCCGTGGAAATGTAACTAAGGTGGCCCATAACATATTAACAAACTTTCTCTATTCAACAGCGCATATAATTTTTGTTGAGCTTTTATATTGAAAAATATACTATAGGGGGGTATAGTATTAATTGAAGAGAGGAAGTGATTGTATGAGTGAATATTTACATGAACATACTGTAACACCTAGAACTAAAGAGGAAAAAGATAAAGTGATCAATAGACTAAAACGTATTGAGGGTCAAGTGCGTGGTATTCAAAGTATGGTTGAGGAAGATAGATATTGTGTGGATATATTAGTTCAAATTAGTGCGATACAGTCTGCTTTAAAAAATGTTGGATTTGCGGTAACGGAAAGACATATTAAACATTGTGTGACGGATGCTATTCAAAATGGTGAAGGCGAAGAAACAATAGATGAATTAATGAGTGTACTTAAACAATTTTCTAAGTAAGGAGGTAAACGAAATGAGTGAATCTAAACATGTTACTGTTGGTGTAACGGGTATGACATGTGCAGCATGTTCCAATCGTATTGAAAAAGTGTTAAACAGAATGGATGGCGTTGATGCTCAAGTGAATTTATCAACTGAGAAAGCATCCATCACTTTCAATAATGACGCTACAAATTTATCGGATGTTACAAATAAAATTGAAAATCTCGGATACGGTGTCTTAACTGAAAAGGCTGAATTAGATGTCTATGGTATGACGTGTGCAGCATGTTCTAACCGTATTGAGAAAGTACTCAATCGACAAGAAGGTATCACACAAGCAACAGTTAATTTAACGACTGAACAAGCTAATGTCGAATACAATCCTGAAATTATAGATGTTAAAAGTATTATTAATAAAATTAAAAATTTAGGCTATGACGCTGCTACTAAAAGTGATGTTCAAAATCAAACAACGCATAAAGAACAAGAAGTACAAAAAATGAAAACTAAACTGATTATTTCTGCTATTTTATCGTTGCCACTTTTATTGACGATGTTTGTGCATTTATTTAATATGCCTATGCCTCATATCTTAATGAATCCTTGGTTTCAATTTATACTAGCAACACCTGTTCAATTTATCATTGGCTGGCAGTTCTATGTTGGCGCTTATAAGAACTTGAAAAATGGTGGTGCTAATATGGATGTATTAGTGGCATTAGGAACAAGTGCAGCATATTTTTATAGTTTATATGAAGCTATCAAAACAATTGGTAATCCATCTTATATGCCGCATTTATATTTTGAAACAAGTGCAGTGTTAATTACTTTAATCTTGTTTGGGAAATATTTAGAAAAACGCGCTAAAAGTCAAACAACGAATTCTTTATCATCTTTATTAAATTTACAAGCTAAAGAAGCAAGAGTTATTCGTGATAATAAAGAGATCATGATACCTATTGATGATGTCGTTGTCGGTGATATATTGAACATCAAACCAGGTGAAAAGATACCGGTGGACGGTATTATTGAAAAAGGGCGTACATCAATAGATGAATCTATGATTACAGGTGAATCTATTCCTGTTGAAAAAACGATAAATGAAGAAGTCATTGGTTCAACGATTAATAAGAATGGTTTAATTCATGTAAAAGCAACAAAAGTAGGTGAAGATACGGCACTTGCTTCTATTGTTAAAATTGTAGAAGAAGCGCAAGGATCTAAAGCACCTATCCAAAGACTAGCAGATGTTATTTCTGGTTATTTCGTTCCGATTGTTGTTGGGTTATCAATCTTAACATTTATCATATGGCTAACATTAGTAGATCCAGGTCAGTTTGAACGTGCATTAGTAGCAGCAATTGCTGTGATTGTCATTGCTTGTCCATGTGCGCTTGGATTAGCTACACCAACATCCATTATGGTTGGTACGGGTAAAGCTGCCGAGAATGGCATATTATTCAAAGGTGGCGAACATTTAGAACGTACACACCAATTAAATACAATCGTGCTAGATAAGACTGGTACAATTACAAAAGGTAAACCTGAAGTTACGGATTATACTGGTGACGTAGAAACACTCAGTCTATTAGCAAGTGCAGAAAAAGGTTCAGAACACCCTCTTGCTGAAGCAATTGTTGCATACGCTACAGAACAAGAAGTCGCATTAAATGATGTAGACGATTTTAATGCAATACCTGGATATGGTATTCAAGCAACTATACAGAATAAAGAAATATTAGTCGGCAATCGAAAATTAATGACAAGACATGGTATCGAAACGACATCATTTGAACAAGACATGTCTAATTTAGAACAAGAAGGTAAAACAGCTATGTTAGTTGCTGTTGATCGTACATTTAAAGGTATTGTCGCAGTTGCGGATACAATTAAAGAAAGTGCACCAGAAGCGATTAAACTGCTTCAAGATGAAGGCTTAGAAGTCGTGATGCTTACTGGTGATAACGAAAGAACAGCTCAGGCTATCGCAAATCAAGTAGGTATTCAAAAAGTCATTTCTGAAGTATTACCAAATGAAAAAGCTGATAAAATTAAAGAAATTCAAAGTACTGGCAAAAAGGTTGCAATGGTCGGTGATGGAGTTAATGATGCGCCAGCGTTAGCAATATCAGATATTGGTATCGCAATTGGGACTGGCACTGAAGTTGCGATTGAAGCGGCAGATGTAACAATTCTTGGTGGAGAATTATTACTTATCCCAAAAGCAATTAAAATAAGTCATGCAACAATTAAAAATATTAAACAAAACTTATTCTGGGCATTCGGCTATAATACAGCAGGCATACCAATTGCTGCAATAGGTATTCTAGCGCCTTGGGTTGCAGGTGCTGCAATGGCATTAAGCTCTGTAAGTGTCGTAACAAATGCATTAAGATTAAAAAAAGTTAAATTATAAATACTTCATTCACACTCATATATAAATGGGTGTGAATTTTTTTATGAATCATTTTATTGTAAAATAAAAAGTAATGACAATGCATATAAATAAAAATTGTCATGTTCATACTTAAGTCTTACACTTATTCAGCGTTATATATTATATAATTAAGTTTCATCATTATGTTTTATTTATTATTATTGAGAGTTTTTATTTACAAAGCAATAAAATGAGAAAGATATCAACTTAAAGGAGCAAATTAATGGAGAGTTGGATTACAAGTGTAATGGAACAATTTGGCTATTTTGGTATTGCCTTATTGATATTATTGGAAAATGTTTTCCCACCCATACCATCAGAGGTTATTTTAACATTTGGAGGTTTCATGACAACGAAGTCAGATCTAACAGTCTTAGGTGTAGTCGTTGCATCTACAATAGGTTCTGTAGGCGGTGCGGTCATATTATATTGGATTGGTCGTATTCTAAATGTTGAAAGAATCGAAAGAATTATCGAGAAATGGGGTAAATATCTTAGGTTAACGAAAGAAGATGTAAGAAAAGCGGATGCTTGGTTCGATAAATATGGACCATGGACTGTATTCTTCTGTAGATTTATTCCACTTATTCGAAGTTTAATATCCGTTCCGGCTGGTATGAGCGGTATGAATCAATGGTTATTTTTAGTATTAACGACAATTGGTACATTGATATGGAATTTAGTATTAGTACTGGTAGGTGCTAAAGTAGGAGATAATTGGCATCAAATCGTCAATTATATGGATGTTTATTCTAACTTTATGTACGCAGTTATTGCAATTGGTATAATTGTATTTGGCATTTGGTTTATTAGGAAGAAGAAAGTTTCATAACTTAAACAATGAAGGTGATACAATGATAACTTTATGTGAGCAGTTAAATGATAGACATTATGAATTATTAGCTTTAGCAGATGACAATCAACATGCTGTTAGTGATTATGCTTCTAGAGGTCAAGTATATGTTTATCAACAAGATCATCAAGATATCGGAATTGCAGTTGGGTTATTAACGAGACCCAATACATATGAGTTAGTTAATTTAGCAGTTGATCCTCAATTTCAAAATCAAGGTATAGGGAAATTATTAATTGACCATTTGATTAATGAAGCGAGAAAATTACATTGTCATACAATAACTGTTGGAACAGGTAACTCAGGTATTGGGCAATTGAAACTTTATCAACAAGCTGGATTTAGAATGAAATCAATAGATATTGATTATTTTGTAAAGTATTACGAAGAACATATCTTTGAGAATGGTATACAATGCAAAGATATGGTGAGATTAGAGATGGAATTATAATAAAATGGCCTATACGGATTCAATGTAAAATTGTATCGTATAGGTTTTTTTACTTTTCAAAACAAAGTAGTATACTTTTTATAGTATATAAAGTATACTATAGTTAACTAATAAATAAGAAGAGGTGCAAGTTATGTTTCATGGTAAAGATGCAAATTTAGTTAAAGGCATTACATTAAATGTTAAAGATTTAGAAAAAATGACAGTATTTTACGACAGTATTCTAGGATTAAATATAAAAAGTAAAGATGACAAACAAACAGTATTTGAGATTGGTAACTCAGGTCATACTATTACATTAAATTTATTAGTAGATGGTAGAGAACCAAGTATGAGAGAAGCTGGATTATTCCATCTAGCAATATTATTACCAACAACTGCTGATTTAGCAGACTTTTTATTACATGCTTCAAGATTAAATGTAAGATTAGGTGCTGGGGACCATATCGTGTCAGAAGCATTGTATTTAAATGATCCAGAAGGCAATGGTTTAGAAATTTATAGAGATAGAGATCCAGAAACTTGGGTATGGAATGATGGCAATGTCAATATGGATACACATGAGGTAGACGCAGAAGCTTTAGTCAAACATGCATCAACTGAAGGTTGGAACGGTATGCCTGAAGGTGCTAAGATTGGACACTTACATTTAAAAACAAGCAACATCAATGAAAGCAAAGATTTTTATATTGATACATTAGGATTAAAAATTGTTGTAGGTAACTTCCCTAATGCATTATTCATGTCAACGAAAGATTACCATCACCATATTGCAATTAATACTTGGCAATCTAATAAAAAACGCGAAGATTTAGATCATAGTTACGGACTTGCCAATATTGATATGCAAATACCGAACAGAGCATCTGAAGTATTGATTTCACCAGATGGATTAAGATTCGATATTAATCCAGAATAATCATTATAAAATTAAGCCTTCCTATCCTATCATCTTTAATATAAGAGATGTTTCATGTACAATAAGTGAATATTCTAAATTCTTATATTAAAGGGGATGTAAGTATGCTTCTTGATTTGAAACATATTAATTGGATTAGAGAAGGCAAATACATATTAAAAGATATTTCTTGGGAAATAGTAGATGGAGAACACTGGGTCTTGTACGGATTAAATGGTGCTGGTAAATCTACCATTCTCGATATTATTAACGCATATACAGCACCATCATCTGGTGAATTTGAAATACTAGACATGAAACAAGGAAGACCAGGTTATTCTGCTGATGCTATTAGAAGGCAAATTGGTTATGTTTCATCATCTTTATTTAAGAAAATGAGACAACAGGACAATGCTTATACAACTGTTATTAGTGGTGCTTATGCGTCAATTGGTGTTTATGAAGAACCTACTGAAGAAATTAAAGAAAAAGCGAAACATATTTGTGAAACGCTAGGTATTACACATTATATAAATAGAAGGTTTGAAACGCTATCTCAAGGAGAACAAACGCGCGTATTGATAGGTAGAGCGTTAATGTCAGAACTGAGGTTGCTTATTCTTGATGAACCAACTAATGGATTAGACTTTGTAGCACGTGAAGATCTGTTAGAAAGAATTGAGTATATCGGTCAAGATAGTAATAGACCAACGATTATTTATGTGACACATCATTTAGAAGAAGTCTTACCAATCTTTAAAAACATACTTTTATTGAAAAATGGAGAAGTATTCCAATCAGGTGATATTCATTCGCTATTAAATAGTGATAATATGAGTAACTTATTTGGAATTGATGTGGATGTTACATTTAAAAATGATAGACCAATTTTATCTAAAAAGTAATATGCATTTTAAAAAATTGCCTTTATGTTGTGAGCATGAAATAATAGACATTGATAAATGATATGGAGGATTCAACATGACGATTCAAGCAGTTTTTTTAGATATGGATGGGACAATTTTAAATGAAGACAACAGAGTAACGAATCATACAAATGATGTTATTCAAGAAGTTAGACAAAAAGGCATTAAAGTATTTATTGCGACAGGAAGAGCATATGATGAAATTCCATATTTAGTACCAGAGAATTTTGAAGTTGATGGTATTTTATCTTCAAATGGTGCAGTAGGATATATTAATGGAGAAGAAATATTTAAACACCAACTGCCTATGGAAACAGTGCGTAAACTTGTAGATTTAGCAGAACAACATCAAATTTATTATGAGCTATTTCCATACTATAAAAATCGTATCGCCTTAAAACGTGATAAAACGTTATTACTTTCTGAAATCCAAACAGATGAATTGGGAGATGTAGAACGTAACGAATGGAAATCTCGACAAGAAGCTTTAAGTGAAAAAATCAATTGGGTTGATGAAATACCTGAAGATGCTTATTCTAAATTTTATTTCTTCAAAAAATACGAGTCAGAAATTAAAAAATGGGAAGAACTTATCGTACCTATGAAAGAAGAATTAGATATTTCAATCTCTCATTCAACAACTTGTAATTTAGAAACGATGCCTACAGGCGTTAACAAAGCAACAGCTATTCAAGCTACTTTAGACTATTTAGGAATTGCAGATGATACTGAAACGTTTGCGATTGGTGATAGTGATAATGATAGACAAATGCTCGAATTTGTAGATAATCCAATTGTGATGAAAAATGCACCTGATCATATTAAAGCGTTAGGTAGTGAAGTTACGAGACGTACAAATGTAGAAAATGGTGTCGCTGACTTTTTAAGTCAAAAGTTTTTAATTAATTAAATCAATATATGAAACCATGTCCGATATAAAGGAGCATGGTTTTATTTTATGAACAATAAGGTTGTTAGCAATATATTTTATGTGATTGTTTTATATACATTTGGATATAATACAATGAGTGATGTTTTAAAGGGGTGATGAAATGATTAAAACAGTAGTTTATGACTTATATGGCACGCTTTTTGATATAGATAGTGTGAGAGAAAAATGTGAAAAGTTATTCCCGGGAAATGGAGATAGAATTGCTAAAGCATGGCGATATAAACTAATTGAGTACACACAAGTGAGACAATTAGTGGATGAATATAAACCATTTAGTAAAGTGATTCGTGATTCACTTGAGTACGTACTCAGCAGAAATGATTTTGATTACTCATTGAAAGAAATTAACGAATGTATGGCAGCATATAATCAATTAACGCCATTTCCAGAAGTTGCGCACACATTAAAAGAATTATCAGAAGTTGATCAAATCATATTTAGTAATGGTAATAAAGAAATGATAGAACAAGTATTAGATTATTCAAATATCAAGAGTTACTTTAAGTTTATCTTGTCTCTTGAAGAGTTTGGGGTGTATAAACCAGATTCTAATGGATACGCTTTGTTAGAAGAAAATATTCCATATAATAAAGATGAAGTACTATTTGTATCATCAAATAAATGGGATATTGTTGGCGCACAAAAGTTTGGATTTCAAACGGCATGGGTTAATCGTAACTTTAGTGATTTTGAATATATAGAGGTTAAACCCGACTTTGAATTACAATCTTTATATAGTATTAAAGATTTAATATAAAAAAAGCGCTCAATCTATTGAATCTAGATTGAGCGCTTTATATGTAATCAATTAGGATTACTGGTTATTTGGAGGGTAAAGTGCATTTTTATTTTTATGATAGAAGTTCATTACACTTCCGTAAATGAAGTATGAAACAATAAACATAAAGATAAAGTACACAATATATCCAAGTACCGCGAATATAACTTGTAATACTGCTGGCATAAATGAAACAACAACTGCAACAACGATACCAATAATAGCTAAAACAATATATGCAACAACAACATAAAGTAAGTTACTGAATAATAATTTCCAAGCATTATTAGGACCTTTACTTGTAATATTCCAACCAATTGAGAATTTAGTGAATGTTGGTAACGATCTTTGATCAATATGAACAAGTACTGTGTTCATAATAAATATCACTACATAATATAATGGAATAAACACTGCGAATAGAACTAAAATCATAAATAACATGATAATTACAAATGATATAGACATTGCGCCGAAAGCTTCACTTGAACCGCTTGGTTGCATAATAGCCATAGATGTTCCGAATATTGCAAAGAAGATTAGTTCAACAACTAATACGACAATATAAATCGCTATGTACATTGCAACACTGATAACACCTATAATAACTGTAAGTTTTAATGTTTTAACGTAGTTTCCTTTTCGTAAGAACATAAATAAATCACTAAAGTTTGGCCCAATACCTAAGTCTGTATCTTTATAGTATTTAATCATGCCATAAGCTAAAGGAATTAAAACAAAGATATATAAACCAAGTGTTAATAAAAAGCCGAGTACCATAGTGACAAAGAATATTGCTAATCCTCCGCCAGAAGGTTCACCTGAGAAGTCTTGTGATGAAGCGAGTGAGACACCACCGATTAAGAATAATACACCCGGTATTAACATTATGAGAACCATAACGATTGATGCTAAAATAGAAAATAGAATAGTTTTTAAATGGAATCCCTGTCCATTTCTAAAGTAATCCAATTGGAACTTGAACATATGATTCACCTCTTGTCTTTTTGTATCATTAGGGTACCATAAAAAACTATGTAAATGTCATTTAATTGTCAAAAACTTTCTTGCATTTGTGAATTTTTCAAAAAAGTTATAAGCACTTTATTTGATATCCTACGTTTTAACTCATATATTTGAGGTACATTAGTTATAGGAGTGAGCTATGAAAAAGTTATTCCGCTTCATCGTTTACCTTGCAACATGGGTCGCTATTATTACCATGGTTATGCTTTTTAAAAGCCAAGGTGGATTCGATTTATTAAATCATTATGTTGAAGACGTAAAGAAGCAGATGAAAGAAAAAGAAGTAGCGATTCGTACGGAACAAATTAAAAAGAATGATAAAACAGATGACC
Source organism: Mammaliicoccus sp. J-M41 (assembly GCF_022385935.1). Taxonomy (NCBI): domain Bacteria; kingdom Bacillati; phylum Bacillota; class Bacilli; order Caryophanales; family Staphylococcaceae; genus Mammaliicoccus; species Mammaliicoccus sp. J-M41. Next base: position 16,522 of record NZ_JAJNIR010000015.1, read on the forward strand.
GTTCACTTGGTAATTACTATCAAGAAGGTCAATGTACATTTTATGTATTTGAAGAAAGATTGAAAATTGATAAAAAAATTAGTTCATCATGGGGTGACGCTAAACATTGGGATGACCGTGCAAAAGAAGAAGGCTATAAAGTAAACGGACAACCTAGTGAAGGCTCAATCTTACAAACAGATTATGGTGAACTAGGGCACGTCGCAATAGTTGAAGAAGTAAAAAATGATGGTTCAATTGTTGTTTCTGATATGAACTATAAAAAGCCATATGAAGTGACTTCAAGGTTAATCACGCCAGATAGATTACACAACTATCGTTTTATACATGAAAAAATTTAAAGGAGTGTTTTATAATGAAGATTTTCGTAATAGGTGCTAATGGACAAATAGGAAGACATTTAGTTAAAGATTTAGTAGCAGAAGGCAATGAAGTTGTTGCAGGTATTAGAAAAAACAGTCAAGCAAGTTTCTTTGAAGACTTAGGTGCAACAACAGCACCACTAGATCTTGAATATGACGATATCAATGACATTTCTGAAAAAATAAAAGATGCAGATAAAGTTGTGTTTACAGCAGGTTCAGGTGGACATACTGGTGCAGACCAAACAATTATTATAGACTTAGACGGCGCAGTTAAATCTATTGAAGCAAGTAAAATAGCAGGTACGAAACATTTTGTAATGGTATCTTCATTTGATACAAGAAGATCAGCTTTTGAAGGAGATTTAAAACCTTACACAATAGCTAAACACTATGCAGATGAACATTTAAGAAATGCTAATATACCATATACAATCGTTCACCCTGGTGCATTAACAAATGATGATGCTATAGGAACAGTTACATTAGCTGAAGAAGTAGAACGTGGTAAAATACCTCGTAAAGATGTAGCGACTGTCTTGGTTGAAGTATTAAACAATGATGAGAAAATTGGTCAAGAATTCCAAGTCGTTTCAGGAGATGTTGAAATTAAAGAAGCGGTTGATCAATTTAATCAATAATCATAAAGGAGTCTTATGATGGTTAAATTCGCAATTTTGACAGATATACATGGAAATATCGATGCATTAAACGCGGTACTTTCAGATATCGATAATCGCACGGATATAGATCACATTTATAACTTAGGTGATAATATTGGTGTTGGCCATTGTACAAACGAAGTTCTTGAAGCAGTTACAAGCAGAAAAGATATGACATACATTGCAGGTAATCACGATGAAGCGATTATGTCAGTCGTTAACAACGAACCATATCCAGAAAGTTTGAAAAGTAAGTTCTATGAACATCATCAATGGATAGTAGAACATTTAGATAGTAAATATTATACCTTTTTAAATGAACTTAAACGTGAAGTTACAAAAGAAATAGACGGTTTAAAATTTTATTTCACACATTATCGAATACTCGAAGAAAATATGGATAAGCATATTAGTGAAGATCCATTTGAACCAATCGTAGATCCTTCGTTAGAACATGTACACGGATTATTTAACGGCGTAGATGCAGATTTTGTTACATTCGGACATAATCACGTGTTACATCACTTTGATGATATAGAAACAATATATTTTAATCCAGGATCAGTAGGGTTAAATAACGGTGCATACGCTGTGTATGGCATTGTAGAAGTTAAAGATGGTGCCATAAACGTAGAAAGAGTCAAAGTACCTTATGATAATCAACCATTCTTAGAAGGATTTGATGATAAGAAAGTACCAGGCAAACAATTAATATTTGAATCATTCATATAGAAGAAAACAGCCACAACATTGATGTTGTGGCTGTTTTTTTAATGTACGTGTTCTGTTTTTTTAATGTACGTGTTCTGTTTGTTCCATGCAACAGAGTAGGGAACTGTCATGCTGATGATCTGGTGTTTCTAATTGGATTGTTGCGTGATGTATAGATTTATGAATAAGTTTATGATTGATTTCTTCTATTATACTGTCGCATTCCTCCACAGTCTTATCTTTATCTACAACTGCATGACAACTTAAGGCTGTTAAATCACTTGTAATGGACCATATGTGCAAATCATGTACTTCTATTATATCTGGGTGCGACTTGATCGTTTCAGATATTTCATGAACATCGATATTTGATGGAGTGCCTTCCATCAGTACATTTAATGCAGACTTCGTAACACCATATCCGCTTCTAATAATTAATAGTGCCACAATAACACTTGCTATTGGGTCAGCTAATTTCCAACCGAATGCAATCATAATGAGTGCTGCTACGATTGCGCCAACTGAACCTAATAAATCTCCGAGTACATGAATGAATGCACCACGCATATTTAAGTTGTCTTTCGTATCAGACCCTTTAAACATTAACCAAGCTATGAAAATATTAACAAGTAAACCGATTGTACTTATGATTAACATGCCTGTGGAAGCGACTTCTGGCGGATCTATAAATCTAGAAATAGCTTCATAAAAGATATATATACTAATAGCAATTAACAAGACACCATTAATTAAAGCTGCTAAAATTTCAAATCTCTTGTAGCCATATGTCTTATTCTTATTGGAAACACGTTCACCGAATTTAAATGCCATTAATGCAATAAAGAGTGAAATGGCGTCGCTTAGCATATGTCCAGCATCTGATAGTAAAGCTAAACTATTTGTAATATATCCACCAATCACTTCTACTATCATAAATACGGCAATGATAATAAATGAAATGAGTAGTATTTTTTTATTATTTGTATGAACATGGTTGTGGTCATGTCCATGATGTTCATGTCCCATGAAAACACCTCCTAAATTGTTAATGTTTGGCATGCTCGATGGCTTGTTTTAATAATAAGATAACGTGATCATCATCGATTGAGTAATAAATACTTTTACCTTCACGTTCAAATTTAACAAGTCTAAGATTCTTTAAAAATCTTAATTGGTGCGACACGGAAGATTGACTGAGTGAAAGTGTTTCAGCTATACAACCTACAGAATGTCTTCCGGTACATAATAAATGTAATATCTTTACGCGAGTTGGATCGCTTAATGCTTTAAAAGTTTGTGATACAAGTAATAGTGTTTCATCATCTAAAATAGTATTTGTAGTCATATTATTCTCCTAACATATGAATATATGTTCATATGTTAATCTTATTAAAATTTATGGTATCTGTCAAATCATTATAAATTGACAAAATAGCTATATTTGTGAGATGTTCACTTAAAGTAAATTTTTTGGAGGATACTATGGTGAAAATACATGGCTTAACTGTAGATAATGAATCTAGATGTGAACATTATCAAACGCCGCTAGATATCATCGCGATTAAATTTAAATGTTGTAATAAATTCTATCCTTGTTACAAGTGCCATAATGAATGTGAAAAGCATGACATTAAGAGATGGGATCAGTCTGAATTTGATGAACACGCGATACTATGTGGCGTTTGTAAAGAAACGATATCCATCAATGATTATATGTTAAAAGAGGTATGCCCAAATTGTGATGCTCGCTTTAATCACCGATGCAAGTATCACCATCATTTATATTTTAAAATTTAAGTTGGTTTTCTATTTTAAAGGTAATTTATTACAAAACATGTTATAATATTTTTGACTTTAAAAATTTATCATTGAAATGAATGTGAATGTTGCATAGAGAGAAAAGGAGGACATTGAATGAAGGATTTGATTAAAGGTCATATATTAAGTGGCGAATTTGATACTGCATATAGATTGATGTCCGAAGTGGATTTCTTAGAATTTGAAGAACACTTTATTTCAGCAGCTCACGAAGAAGAAAGTACGATGTTTTATACATTTATATTAGACTGTATTAAGAAGGGAGAAACAAGTGAACTTCATGACTTAGCGTTCTTGTTACACGTTTATCCATATAGTGAACATGATGGCGCATTTCATTCAGCATATTATCATGCTGAAAGATCGATGATTTTAACAGATCATAAAGAAGTTAAAAGTTTATTACAAATGCTTCTATTACATGCTATACCGGAACCTTTACTTTCTGACAAACAAGCTTTTGATATAAGTAAGCAAATACTTAAGATAGACCCAGAAAATAAAGTTGCTAGAAATATAATGAAAGAAACAGCTAAGAGAATGGATCAAGTAGTGGTAGATTTTTCACAACTATCCAAATCTCAAAATGCATAAACCTAGTCTTTTGACTAGGTTTATTTTTTATGGCATTATAGAAAAGTTACAAAATAAAATTTAGGAGAAAAAAAATGGAGAATCAGTTTAAAAGAAAAATAATTATGATTGTCTTTTTAGTTGGTACATTTTTCATGATTTTAAATGAAACGCTCTTAAATATTGCATTAAAAGAATTAATGTTAGTATTTGATGTAGATGCACCAACTGTCCAATGGATGGCAACTGGTTTCATGTTAGTAATGGGTGTACTAACGCCATTGTCTGCAGTCGTAAATCAATGGTTTACAACGAGGCGGTTATTTTTAGGGTTAGTAACAATATTTTCTATCGGGACTTTAACAGCTGGGTTAGCCGTTAACTTCCCAATGTTATTAGTAGGTAGAATGATTCAAGCAGCTGGAACGGGACTTATGATTCCAACTGTCATGAATGCAATGCTCATGCTATACAATGAGAGCGAACGCGGGAAAATTATGGGTCAATTCGGATTAGTCATTATGTTTGCACCTGCATTAGGACCAACGTTATCTGGTGTTATTGTTGATTATTTAGGATGGAGATGGTTATTTTTAATCGTTATCCCATTCATGCTATTTACGTTTATATTCGCATATAGATATTTACAAAATGTTGGTGAAATTACAAGACCGAAAATTGATGTATTCTCAATCATTTTATCAACAATTGGTATTGCAACTATTATATATAGTGTTTCATCAGTAAGTACTACTGAAGGTGGCTTCTCAAGTCCATCAATTTACATCACGCTTATCATTGGTATTATTGCGATGATACTATTTGTCTTTAGACAACTTAAATTAGAAGAACCTTTATTAGATTTGAAAGTATTTAAATACCATAACTATACAAAGGGTGTTATTATTTTCGTTGTTGTGATTATGACAATGTTTGCTTCTGAAATTGTAATGCCTATGTACTTACAAGGTCCAATGGGATTCAGTGCTAAAGTTGCTGGATTAATCTTATTACCAGGTGCTTTATTAAATGGTTTCTTATCACCATTTATGGGTGCCATATTTGATAAAGTTGGTCCAAGAAAACTAGTTGTACCAGGATTAATTGTGTTATTATGTGTCTCAATATTTTATTCAACGATTCATCCAGGTATTTCAGTATGGATATTTGTTATTGTATATATTATTTTAATGATTAGTATTTCTGCAGTATTGATGCCGGCAAATACAAATGCATTAAACGCTTTACCAAAAGAAATGTATCCACACGGTACAGCTGTATCCAATATGTTACAGCCAATAGGTGGCGCATTAGGTATTGCGATTTTTGTAAGTATTATGAACGGTGGACAAAGAGCAGCATTAGAAGGTATTAAGAATCCTACAGTTGATCAAATCAATCATGCTATGACGCAAGGTATTCATCAGTCATACTGGTTTGGTATTGTATTACTCGCTTTAGTAATCATTGTCGGATTGACAGTTACAAGAGCGAATTATAGTCAATCAATTAAAGATAATTCATAAATATATTGAAAAAGAGCAGGATTTTTATAGTCTTGCTCTTAATTTTTGGAATACTTTCGTGAATAGTGGGTATACATCATTATGTTGAACAAAATTATGAGGAGGAAAGTTTGTGTCAAATTTGAAAGAAGCAACAAAAATAGGGTTTGCTTATGTTGGGGTCGTTGTTGGTGCAGGGTTCTCGACAGGGCAAGAGGTAATGAAATTTTTTACCCACTATGGTTTATACGGGTATATAGGAGTTATTATATCTGGTATAATGTTGGCGTTTTTTGGTAGACAAGTAGCTAAGATTGGTACGGCACTCGATGCAGATGACCATAGCTCAACGATTAATTATTTATTCGGTAAAGCAGGTATCGTTATAGATTATGTATTAATATTTTTCTTATTTGGTATATCAGTAACGATGATAGCTGGTGCTGGATCAGCATTTAATGAAAGTTTTGGGGTGCCAACTTGGTTAGGTGCTTTAATTATGTGTATTTTTATTTATATCACGCTTTTATTAGACTTCGATAAAATTATAAAAGCATTAGGTGTCGTCACACCGTTTTTAATCATTGTCATATTAATAATCGCAGGTTACTTTTTTGTGAATGGTCAAGTAGGTATTTCTGAAATTAATGATACAGTTGAATCACCAAGTCTTTTCTGGGGAATAGCTCAAGGATTTATTTATGGTGGTTTAGCGTTCTCAGTTGGATTTAGTACATTAGTTGCCATCGGTGGCGATGCTGATAAACGTCGTATTTCAGGATTAGGTGGCATTATTGGTGGTATTATTTATTTAATATTATTAGCGCTTATCAATGCTGGATTATTAGTTGAATATCCTAATATTAAAGATATCGAGATACCAACGTTAGAACTCGCTAGAACAATTTCACCTATTATTGGTTTTGCATTATCAGTAATTATGCTTATGGTTATGTACAACACGATTTTAGGACTTATGTACTCATTTACAGCAAGGTTTACTGTACCATTTTCTAAAAAATACGTTGTATTACTGACGATATCTATGGTAATCGCTTATGGCTTAAGCTTTGTAGGTTTCTCATCACTGATTGATAAATTATATCCAGCTATGGGTGTTATAGGTTTAGTGATTTGTGCTGCCATTGTTGTTAAATATATTAGACGAAAAAGTGATAACAAAAAACATATCGCATAAAATAATTGAATATGTTAAACTATCTTCTTACATGAGGAAGTGAACATATGAAAAGAAAAAAACGACGATTGTTTATATTGATTGTAGCGATCATCGTTGTTGTAAGTGGGTTTTACGGTTATAACAAATATCAGGAACATAAAGAAAGGGAAGCACAATTACAAGCTCAAAGAGCCAATCAATTATTACTAAACAATAAGAAAGTAAAATTGATACGTGATGTATCTTATGGTCATAGTGCACCAAATAGTCAAATGGATATTATTATGCCTTCAAGAATGAAAAAAGGTGAGAAACTGCCAGTCATATTTTGGACGCATGGTGGTGGTTTTATAGCGGGAGACAAAAGACATAAGAATCCATACTTAGCACAAATTGCTGAAAAAGGATATATCATCGTAAATGTAAATTATGCTTTAGCACCTGATTACCAGTATCCGACACCAATACAGCAATTAGATCAAGCAACTAAATATACATTAAAACATAGAAATAAATTTAATATCGACTATAGACAAATTATATATGGCGGAGACTCTGCAGGTGCACAAATTGCCAGTCAATATGTGGCTTTACAAACAAATGATAAATTGCAACAGCAAATGCGTATGAAGCCAAGTATTAAAAAAGATTATTTAAAAGCTGCCATTCTTTTTGGTGGGTTATATAATATGCAAACTGTGAGATCTACAGAATTTCCAAGAATTGATTTATTTATGACAAGTTATACGGGTACTAAAGAATGGGAAAAGAACTTTGCAAGAATTAATCAACTATCTACCGTTGATCAAGTGACAAAAGAGTATCCACCTACATTTTTAACAGTGGGAGATGCTGACCCATTTGATCCACAAAATAGAGAGTTTGATGAAGTTCTTAAAAAGCAAGGTGTTCAAACGACTACAACATTCTTTGATGGTACGCACGGCTTACGTCATCAATACCAATTCCATATGAACTTGAAAGAATCTAAGAAGAATTATAATAACGTCATGATGTTTCTAGGGGCTAATACGAAACAGTCTCCATATGAAAACAATGCGAATCAAGATTCTGAAACTGTGATAAAAAAAGATAAATAATAAAAAAGGCAAACTACGCGAAATACGTGATGAGTTTGCCTTTTTTTATAATAATTTTGCCATCATAAATTCATCGTAATATTTATCATTAAAATACAATGTTTGTTCTTTCTTTCCTTCTACTTTAAAACCAAATTTCTCGTATAATCGGTATGCCGGTTCATTCTCCGTAACGACTGTTAACTCGAGTCTATGCAGTTGTCTTCTCACTGCCCAAGCTTCAGTTTCTTGAAGTAGTTTAAATCCAATTCCTTTATTTCTAAATGTCGGAAGTAGACCCATAGCAATTTTCGCGGCATGACGATTTCGATTGGTTTTGCCACCTTGGATCGTTACATATCCAATTAATGTATCATTCAATTCTGCAACAATGATTGTAGAGTTACTTGTCGTAATCATTTCTTCTAGAAATAAAGTTTGGTTTTGTATAGATATTTGATGTTCTCCTGGATTAAAGAGTAAATATTCGGATTGATTAATCACACTATCTAACAATTTATTAAAGTTTTCAACATCATTTATTCGAATTTCGCGTATGATTTCTTTCATAAAATGTCTCCTATTTCTATTTATAAATTACAATCAGTGGTATATTTATGGTAATTAAATAATAAGTTATAAATAGTATAACACATATGTAAAGTCCGAATATAAAGGAGTGCTTAAAATGAAAGAGAATGTACTCATCTCAGGTGGATCAGGGTATATAGGCAAGCATTTAATCAGTACATTAAAAGATGTCGGCAATCTATATACGATTACAAAGTATGAATCAGATATGATGTTAGATGATGAAGTTACATGGAGAAAGTGCGATATTTTTGTACTTAAAGATATGATTGAAGCTTTAAAAGATATAGATATTGCAATTTATTATTTAGATCCAAACAAGAAATCAGCGAAGTTAACTCAAAGTACTGCACGTAATTTAAATATTATCGCGAGTCATAATATGGCAAAAGCATGTAAAGTCAATAATGTTAAAAAAATTATATACATTAAAGGTTCTCCTTTTGATATAGAAACGATGGAAATATTAAGTTCAACGGGAATTGAAGTTCAAGTGACAGAACAATCTATTAAGCGACCAGCTGTATCGATAGAATTACAGAAGTCTAAAATAGATGATGTTAGAAGTGTTGATAGAATGCCAATTCCTTATAAATGGGATTTAGAAGATGTTGTGAAATACTATTTCCAATGGTTACAAGAAACAAGTGGAACGTTAGTGAGAACAGAATTAATTGGAGATATTTATTATGTTTATTTCCAACATCGCAGTAAACCATTATTAAAATTAAAAAGAGTGCATCCAAATATTGACGAAGATATTATACAGTTCAAAGTTATTGGTGGTTCACTTACTGTAGATTTATATGAAGATAATGGCATGTTAGAATTTAGAAAGTTAAGATTAACAAATGAATTTATGGTTCATTTATTTAATTACGTACCGAGATTACCTTGGAGTATATATTATTTATCACAAGCTCCTATTCATAATGTAACGATGAAGGGGTTCGAAGTTGATTGTAGAATTAAAGATTTTCAACTACGTAGTATAGCAGGAGAAGTTAAAAAATATACAAAGTAGAGGGATAGTATGGAATTACTAATAATTGAAGACGATGAAACTTTATTTAATGCTTTGAAACAACAACTAGAAAAATGGGATTGGTCAGTACATGGCATAAATGATTTTGGAGCCGTGTTTGAAGAATATAAAGCATTGCAACCGGACATGGTTATTATAGATATACAGTTACCTCAATATGATGGGTTCTATTGGTGTCGTGCGATAAGAAAACAGTCTAATATACCAATTGTATTTTTATCTTCAAGGGATCACCCGATGGACCAAGTCATGAGTATGGAACTAGGTGCTGATGACTTTATACAGAAACCATTTCACACAGAAGTGCTAGTTGCCAAACTTCAAGCAATTTATAGAAGGGTTTATCAATATAATAAAGATGAGCCTAGAATTAAGTTATGGCATAAAGCACGCGTTGATTATGGTAAACATATTATTGAAAAGAATGATATTGAAATTTCGTTAACTAAAAATGAAATGTTTATTTTAGAGATTTTACTAAATCATAAAAATGAAATCGTGAGTAGAGATACGATTATCACTGCTTTATGGGATGATGAACAATTTGTGAGTGACAATACATTAACTGTTAATGTTAATCGCTTAAGAAAGAAACTTACTGAAATTGGCTTCAATGATTTAATTGAAACGAAAGTAGGTAAAGGCTATATTGCGCACGAGCCGGAGGGATAAAATGATCAAATCGTTTCTGAAAGAAAGATGGATTTGGATATTACTGTATATAGTCATGCAAGTTACTATACTGCTTACGAGCTGGTTAGATGTGGCCTTTTCTTTTAAAAGCGCTTTGTATTTAATCGGTATAAATTTGATTATTTTTATCGTGTTTATATGGTTGATTTACACGCGAGAAACAAGATTTTATAGTGCATTAAAAAATGATATGCCGATTAAAGAAATTGAACATAAAGAATTGAATCAATCAACATATGAAAAGATCGTTTTTGATTATATTCAACTTTATGAGGAGCGTACGAGACGTACCATTCATAATCAAAATAAAGAAATACAAGCGACTAAAAATGATTTGCTAGATTGGATACATGAAGTCAAAACACCCATCACTGCAATGAAGTTATTATTAGACCAAATCGAGGAACAGGATTTAAAAAAGAATTTATTATATGAGTGGAGCAGAATCGACTACTTACTGGATCAGCAACTTTATATTAGACGTTTAAGTTCTAAAAGTAATGATTTTTATTTTGGACATTATGCTTTAAAAGAGATGGTTATAAAAGAAATTCAACATGCACGTAATATTAGCATGGCTAAAGGCATAGGGTATGATATTCAAATTGAAGATGAAAAAGTTTATACAGATGAAAAATGGTGTCGAACTGTCATTAGACAACTCATAAGTAATGCTCTGAAATATACGGAGAATAAAGATATTATCATTTCAACTTATGAACAAAATGGTCAAACATACTTGAAAATTCAAGATTTTGGGCGAGGTATTAAAGCGCGAGACTTACCACGTATTTTTGAAAGAGGCTTTACTTCAACGACAAATAGACGTGAGTCTACAGCCACAGGAATGGGGCTATATTTAGTTAAAGAAATTACTGAAGGATTAAGTATTAAAGTTAATGTGAAATCTACTTATGGTGAAGGAACGACAGTATTGCTTATTTTCCCACAACCAAATGAATTAACAACGGTAGAACAAACAAGTGACAAAAATGTCACTTCAAACATGAAAATGTACGATGAATCAAAGGAAGAATTGTAAAAAAGGCTATAAGATGGAATCATAAACAAATTACAAAGGAGTTTTGAATATGAGCATATTAAAAACTGAACAACTCGTTAAAGTTTATGGTTCTAAAAAAAATCAACAAGAAGTGTTGAAACAAATAGATATGACTGTTGAAAAAGGTGAATTCATTAGTATTATGGGGCCATCTGGGTCAGGAAAGACGACACTGTTAAATGTATTAAGTTCCATTGATTATGCGACAACAGGGCAAATTGAAATTAATGGTCATCAACTACAGAACATGAACAATAGACAAATGTCTAATTTCAGAAAAAAAGAGCTGGGCTTTATATTCCAAGAATATAATTTGCTTAATACACTTACCGTGCAAGAAAATATCATGTTACCTTTAACCATTCAAAAAATTTCTAAAAAAGAAGCGCAAGTAAGATTTGAAGAAATTAGTAAGGCGTTAGGTATTTTAGATATACAAAATAAATATCCTAGTGAAATCTCTGGTGGTCAAAAGCAAAGAACATCAGCTGCAAGAGCATTTATAGCACAACCATCCATTATATTTGCTGATGAACCAACTGGTGCATTAGATTCTAAATCTGCTTCAGATTTACTGAATAAATTAAATCAAATGAATCAAATGACACAATCAACAATCGTTATGGTTACACACGATTCATCAGCAGCAAGTTATTCAAACAGAGTCATCTTCTTGAAAGATGGAAAGATCTACTCTGAACTTTATAAAGGAGACGATGATAGAGAGACATTTTACAAAGAAATCATCAAAACACAAAGTGTGTTAGGTGGTGTTGTAAATGAGCTTTAATCAAATTGTTATTAAGAATTTAAGACGTAACATTCGACATTATAGTATGTATGTCTTTTCAATAACGATGAGTGTCATGCTCTTTTTCGGATTTGTCACGTTAAGGTTCTCTGAAGATTTAAATAGTGTTCAATCAGGTATTAGAGTTGGCGCAGCTATTAAAGTAGGCGTAACAATATTGACGATTATCATCGTTATATTTCTTCTTTATGCCAACAAACTCTTTATTAAGAGAAGATCGAGAGAAATGGGATTGTACCAATTAATTGGTATGACAAAGCGTGAAGTCTTTAAAATATTTGCTTTAGAAAACTTTGTATTATTCACATTAACAGCTGTGATTGGATCTATTTTAGGATTTTTCTCTTCTAAAATATTATTGATGATTTTATATAAAATCATCGGCGTCCAACAAGAAGCACATTTGAATTTTAGCATTGAAGCTTTCGTTCAAACAATTATACTCATGATTGCGATTTATATCATTATCGCTTTTCAAAATGCAATATTTATAAAAAGAAAGACAATTTTAGCACTTATGCATGAATACAATGCAACAGATACTAAAATTAAGAAAATTAAACTATATGAATTGATTTTTGGTGCAATTGGCATCGTCATGATTATAAGTGGTTATTATTTATCAAGTGTCATGTTCGATAATCTTAGCGATGCAGGAATGGCAACATTATATATAAGAATGCTTACCATTTTATTCTTAACAATAGTGGGTGCATACTTGCTCTTCAGATGTTCAATCTCATTAATATTTAATACCATTCGTAAATATAAAAAAGGTATGCTGAGCGTGACAGATGTTGTTTCAACTTCGTCTATTATGCACAAAATGAAAACAAATGCTTTATCACTAACAATTATCGCAATAGTGTCAGCTATGTCAGTCGGCCTACTAGCATTGAGTTACGTTCAGTACTACAATGCCGAAGAAACAGCAAGAAGTACATCACCAGATGATTATATTTTTGTAAATAAAGATGCAAATCAACAATTTAAAAAAGCATTAGATGCTGAGCATATTCAATATAAAGAACGTAATTATGATGTGACACGTTATATTATTGATGATAGAAAAGTGCTTAAAGGTGCTAATGAGACAACTGGAGCAGAACCAAATTCACCATCAACAGTTGCTAAAGCATCTGAATTTAAAGATCTGAAATTGAAAGACGATGAAGTTGCAGTTGTAGGGTTTAATGATCTTCTTGATAAAGTGACTACAGTTAATGATCAAGAAAAAATGTCCTACAAAATGGGTAATCAAACACATCATCTTAAAGTGAAATCTATTAGTAAAGAAAATTATTTATCTTCAATGGTTTCTTATAATGCACCTGTTTATGTTGTGTCAGATCATACATTCGACCAAATGAAAAAACATGAAGCTAGAAATGATGACATGAATCAGCAATTTGGTGTGAACTTAACAAATGATAAAGATGTTAAGAAAGCAGAAAAAATCTTTAGTAAAGTACAAAGTAAAACCGAGTCATCTATGTCATATCATGAAATTTATAATGACTCTAAAAGTAGCCTCGGAGTTATGCTATTTATTCTTGGGTTCTTAGGTATCGCATTCTTACTATCTACAGGATGTATCATTTACATTAAACAAATTGATGAAACTGAAGATGAAACGTCAAACTACATTATTTTAAGAAAGTTAGGTTATACATCTAAAGATATGTCTAAAGGTATTGCACTGAAAATTGGATTTAACTTTGCGTTACCACTAATCATTGGATTATGTCACGGATATTTCGCGGCTAAATCAGCTTGGTTCTTTATGGGACAATCATTCTATACACCAGTGCTGATCGTAATGTCACTTTATTCATTAATCTATATTCTGTTTGCTTTCTTAGCATATATCCACTCTAAACGCGTGATTCAAAGAGTACTTTAAAAATAAAAAAATTTAAAAAAGGGCTAGTGCTTGTCATTAGCCTTTTTTTGTGTTATAAAATACCAATGTGAACTTTGTGTTTACGTAAAGTTTACAGACAAGTTAAAATTTCAAAAATAAATTAATAAACTGTGGTCGAATTCATTTTGAAAGAGTACAATGAAAGAGTAATTACATAAATTATGATGTAAATTTTGGGAGGATTACTAATGTTTAATAAGAAGAAGGATAAGTTTGGTATTCAGTTAGAAGCTATAGCTGAGAATTTAAGTCGTGCATCAGTTGAATTTGGAGAAATGGATTTTAATTCAGATTTCGACTTAAAAGCTTATTCAGATAAAATTAAAGCCTATGAGTCTAATGGTGATGATCTTATGCACCAAATGATTACTGATTTAAATCAAACTTTCATTACACCAATTGAAAGAGAAGACATTTTAGAATTATGTGATGCATTAGATGATGTATTAGATGAAATGGAAGAAACTTCAGCAATGTTTGAAATGTACTCTATCAGTTATTCAGATGAATACATGGCAGAATTCGTGAAAAATATACAAGCAGCAATTAAAGAAATTGAGATTGCTGTAACGTTAGTAGCTGAGAAGAAATTCTCACACATTCGTGTACATTCTATCAACATTAAAGAATATGAAACGAATTGTGATGGTATTTTAAGACAATCAATTAAATATATTTTCAACAGTGAAACAGATCCAGTAACATTAATAAAAATTAAAGATATTTATGAATCTCTTGAAGATGTAGCAGATAAATGTCAATTAGTAGCAAACAAATTAGAACAAATTATTATGAAAAATAGCTAAGGAGTTTTAAAAAATGGATAGTTTACTCATTATTACCGTAGCTATTGTTGTGTGTGCGTTACTTTTTGACTTTATTAATGGTTTCCATGATACAGCCAATGCAATCGCTACAGCAGTATCTACAAAAGCACTTAAACCACGACATGCGATTATTTTAGCAGCGGTTATGAACTTTGTTGGGGCATTAATGGCAACAGGTGTAGCACAAACAATTGCTAAAGATATTGTCGATCCGTTTAAATTAGAAAATGGTTCAGTCGTTATTTTAGCAGCATTGATTTCTGCTATAGCGTGGAACCTTATTACTTGGTATTTCGGGATTCCAAGTTCATCTTCACATGCATTAATAGGGTCAATTGCAGGTGCAGCTATTGCTTCTGCAGGATTTGGAATATTACATTACCAAGGATTTTCAAAAATTATATTAGCTTTAATTGCATCTCCAATTTTAGCGTTTATCGTTGGTTTCATTGTATATTCTATTTTCAAAGTCGTATTTAAAAATAATAATTTAACAAGAACAAATAGAAACTTTAGATTTATCCAAATTGGTACAGCAGCATTACAAGCATTCTCACACGGTACAAACGATGCTCAAAAAGCAATGGGTATCATTACAATGGCGCTTATTTCAGCTAATATGCAATCTACAACAGATATTGAATTATGGGTTAAAATAAGTTGTGCTACTGCAATGGGTCTTGGAACTGCAGTAGGTGGATGGAAAATTATCAAAACAGTTGGTGGAAACATTATGAAAATCCGTCCAGCTAACGGTGTAGCAGCTGACTTATCATCAGCATTCGTTATTTTCGGTGCTACATTCATTCACTTACCAGTATCAACAACACACGTAGTATCTTCATCTATTTTAGGTGTAGGTTCATCACAACGTGTTAAAGGTGTTAAATGGACAACAGCACAAAGAATGATTATTACTTGGATTATAACTTTACCAGTATCAATTCTTTTAGCTTTCATCGTTTACCACATTTGTATGTTATTCGTATAAGCAATCATTTAAACATCCAACTCTTTAAGGTTGGATGTTTTTTGTATGGGAAAATTGAGAAGGGGAGGAGAAATTTAGTGATAGGTGAATTTTTTGTGGGGAGATGTTCTGAGTTAGGGACATAATTCCGAGAAATGTCCGTAAGAGAGAGCTCATCTAATTACCAGAATTCGAAATAATGGAAGTTAGCCGATTCTAACTACCACAATTCAGAATAATGATAGTTAGCCCAGATAATAAAAACTACTACAATCTAATTTTCTGCATAGAAAAAACCAGTTCGTCTTCTGAACTGGTTTTTTTATTAATGAATATATGAATAGTTATATACTTGAGATGCTGGGACTGTTCTGTAATCTTTAACACCTGGAGGCGTATTATAGTTCATTTCTGAAATTAATAGACTTCCGTCTGCGTTAATAGATTCTACATATGATACGTGACCATATTGTCCAGCTGTAGTTTGCATAATTGAACCTACTTCAGGTGTGCCGTCTACTCGGAAACCGTCAGCTTGTGCTGCGCCTGCCCAATATTTAGCATCTCCCCAGTATGTGCTGATTGAACTACCAGCTTGTGTTCTGCGATCAAATACGTAATATGTACATTGACCCCAGTCATATAAGTTTTGGTCATTGAATGATTTATTGCCACCTGTTTGAGTAGGTTGTGTGTTATTTGAAGGAGTAGTTGTAGTATCACTACCGCTTCCACCAGCAATTTTTAAAGTTTGACCAGGATAGATAATATAACCTTGTAAATTATTTGATTTCATTAGTTGGTCAACTGTAACACCGTTTTGTTGTGCGATTACTGCTAATGAGTCACCACTTTTAACTGTGTATGTAGAGCCTGAAGTTTCTGTTTCTTGAGAACCGCTTCCTCCCGTTGAACTACTTCCGTTTACAGTAATGACTTGCCCTGGGAAAATCATATTTCCTGAAATATTGTTACTTGATTTCAGTTGATTAACAGATACACCATATTGGTCTGCAATCATCCATAAAGATTCACCATTTTTTACAGTATGTTGAGTTGAAGCTTCGGCATCGTTATGAGCTGCTATAGCTGCAACACCAGAAACAGCTGTTACTGCGAATGCAAATTTTTTCAAAGGCTTATCCTCCTTAGGTATATATAATATATAAAAACAGAATACTAAAATGAACTTTCTTCTATACACGTAATGGTAACAAAAATAATATTGTATGTACCTGATGTAATCACTTTGTAATAAAAACACAATAATTAATATTTGCTTTTTTACATTGTTTGAAGTGCGCCAAAACCGTTGTGAGCGTATCTATATGGAATATGGTAATTTATGTATGTATGATGAATGTTACAAATTATAGAAGACATGACGTTTGATATATAGAGAAATAGTATGTAAAATGTTGGTATTACGTTATAAAAAGGAATGATTAAAGATGAATTATGATAACCAATATGCATCTTATCAACATACAGATACTCATGGTTCAGCCATTAGAAAAACATGGCTATACTTCTTATATTATTGGGTAATCTTTGGAGTTGGGACATATGTAGGTCAATTCGTACCACCTGCATTACATTTACCAATTACAATTGGATTGTTTGTACTCATTATGATTTCATTATTTGTAAAATCGTCTAGAAAATTTGGCGGTTTAATTTCAAATATATATGCATTCTTTATCGGCGTGATTTCATATACGGCCTTTATGTATTATTTAGGCACATTAGGTACACAAGCGTTTTATGGCAATATTGCCTTAGCAATTGGTGCATTTGCTGCTTTTGGTATACTCGGTTACTTTATGATTGATGATGCTTCAGGTTTAGGAAAATATTTATTTGTAACATTAATCGCGTTAATCTTCGCAAGTTTATTAGGTATATTCATCCATAATCCTATTTTCCATACAGTGTTATCTGTAATAGGTATTGGACTGTTTCTACTTTATACTGTGTATGATTTTAACCGTATGAAACTAGGGAACTTCTCTCCAAGAGAGATGGGCTTTAATTTGTTTATTAATTTACTCAACATCATTATGCACATTTTAAGACTCGCAAGTATTTTAAAAGATTAAACATAACAAGTCTGAGGCAATCATCGTGTCTCAGACATTTTTTGATTTGTAAACTTTGCCAGATGTAATCATTATTGTATAATAAGTATGTTAAATAACTCACTTGAAAGAGAGATGGAAATATGGGACGTAAATGGAATAATATTAAGGATAAAAAAGCCCAAAAAGACAAAAATACAAGTAGAATCTATGCTAAATTTGGTAGAGAAATATATGTAGCTGCTAAATCAGGTGAACCTGATCCAGAATCAAACCAAAATCTTAAATTTGTATTAGAAAAAGCTAAAACTTATTCTGTTCCTAAACATATTATAGATAGAGCAATTGAAAAAGCTAAAGGCGGATCAGAAGAAAACTTTGATGAATTAAGATATGAAGGTTTCGGTCCAAGTGGTTCAATGCTAATTGTTGATGCATTAACAAATAACGTAAACCGTACAGCAAGTGATGTACGTGCAGCATTCGGTAAAAATGGCGGTAATATGGGTGTATCAGGCTCAGTTGCTTACATGTTCAACCATACAGCTGTATTCGCATTTAAAGGAAAATCTGCTGATGAAGTTTTCGAACTATTATTAGAAGAAGATTTAGATGTAAGAGATGTTATCGAAGAAGAAGAGTTAACAATTGTATACGCAGAACCAGATCAATTTGCACAAGTTCAAAATGTGCTTAAAGCAAATGGCGTAGAAGATTTTGATGTAGCTGAACTTTCAATGTTAGCTCAATCAGAAGTAACATTATCAGAAGAAGATTTACAAACGTTTGAAAAATTAGTCGATGCAATTGAGGATTTAGAAGACGTACAACAAGTATTCCACAATGTTGACTTGTAATGGAGTGTTTAGATGAATAAAGAGAAATGGATAAGTGCACTCAATTTAATACCACATCCTGAAGGTGGTTTCTATCATGAAACGATTAAATCAGAACATGCTTTAAATGATGGCAACGCGTTATATACAAGTATTTATTTTCTATTAGAAAAAAATAATATTTCGCATTTTCATAGAATAGAATCTGATGAGGTATGGTATTATCATGCAGGGCAAACATTGACTGTGCATATGATTTATCCGGATGGACATTATGAAAAAGTTAAAGTCGGTCCAAATGTTGAAGAGGGAGATGTATTACAAGCCCTCGTACCAAAAGGCGTGATATTTGCTTCAACTGTTGAAGGTGACAATGACTATGCACTTGTAGGATGTATGTGTGCACCAGGATTCCAGTTTGAAAAATTTGAACTGTTTACGCAGGCTCAATTAATTGAACAGTATCCACAACATCAAGAAGTAATTGAAAAATATGCTTTCGAAACAATTTAAAGTTTAATATAAAGAAATCCCAATCCGAATGTGTCGGATTGGGATTTTTTGCGTAATTATAGTTCTCCGTATACTTCTTTAGCAGTTTCGATGACATAAGATAATTTACGCCATTGCTCATTTTCAGATAAGATGTTACCTTCTTCTGTTGAAGCGAAACCACATTGAGGACTTAAGCATAATTGATCTTTTGAAACGTATTTTGTTGCTTCGTCTAAACGATCAAGAATATTTTGTTTGTCTTCAAGTTCACCAGTTTTTGATGTGAATAAACCTAATACAATATATGCATCGTTTCTATCAAAGTGTCTTAATGGTTCAAAGTCTCCTGAACGATTGTCATCGTATTCTAAGAAGAAGCCTTGTAGCTTTTCAGTAAATAGTTCTTTCGCAATTGGTTCATAACCACCCGTAATTGCCCATGATGATTGATAGTTACCACGACAAATATGAGTTGTAATCAATAAGTCTTCTGGTAAATCAGCTAATGCATCGTTGACAACTTTTGCTGCTAGTTTGATAGCTTCTGCTTTTTCTTCTTCAGAACGCTCTCTATTTTTAATTAATTGTTTTGTTGCTGCTAATCCAGCCCAATATACATCATCAATTTGTAAATAGCGACAACCTAATTCATAGAATTTAAGAATAGATTGACGATAAGCTTCTGAAACATCTTTCGCATATTCATAAATATCTGGATAGATTTCATGGTTTAATATGTTTGGATGGAATAACTGGTTTGGACTTGGTATAGATACTTTACTTACAGCTCTTCCGTTTACTTGCTTATGTAAATAATCAAAATGTGCGAAGTGAGGATGGTCTGGGTTGTATTGAACTTTTCCTACAACTCTTACGTCATGTTTTTTAGTTTCTACGCCATTAAATGTTAAACCAATTTCTGGTTCATAATCTTCTACGCCTGTTAAGTTTTCTAAGAAATCAAAGTGCCAATAAGAACGTCTGAATTCACCATCTGTAATACTTTTCAGTCCGACTTCTAATTGTTTTTCAATAATCTTATCGATTTCTTGATCTTCAACTTTCTTTAAATCTTCTTGTGTAATCGTACCTTGTGAAAATTGTTGACGAGCTTTCTTTAAAGGCTCGGTTCTTAGTAAACTACCTACATGGTCGGCACGGAAAGGTCTTAATTGTTCTGTCAATTTACTTCACTCCTGTTTATATACTCTAAAAATTCTGAAAAATTCAATATTAATTAAAAATACCAAAGTAATACATCGATGTCAATTTAGTTTTGATATAATAAATAAAAAGGAGGAGATTAAACACTTGGCTAATAAAAAGAAAAATATCAAAAAGAAAAGTCAGTCTGTAAAAAGAAAAAAGAAAAATGATAAATCAAAGCGTAAAAATAAAAAGAAATATATTTATGGATTCCTTTTATTGATTATTGGAATTGTGATAGCTATGAGTATTTATCATGTGTTTAAACCTTTACCACATGGCGTTTCAAAAGTGAGTTCAGAAACGATGACAGACCATGTGGAACTATTAACAGATGTCACTTATAAAAACGGGAATAAGATGCAGTACAATCAAGAAATATTTGATAAAGTAAATGAGACGATTAAAGAAGCGGATGATTTTATTATTATGGATATGTTCTTATTTAATCATTATCAAACGGGAGACAAGACTTATCCAAAAATATCTCAACGTCTTACACAATCATTAATTGATAAGAAAAAAGAAAACCCAGATATGAGAATTATTGTGATTACTGACCCACTTAATTCATTCTACGATTCATACACGCCAGATCATATTAAGGATCTAAAAGCCAATAATATAGATGTTTACTATACAAATCTTAATGAATTAAGAGATTCTAATCCGATTTATTCAGGCATGTATCGAACATTTTTCCAATGGTTTGGTAATAGTGAAAATGGTAAGTTAAGTAATCCATTAAGTCCTGAAGCACCAGATGTTACGGTTAGAGGCTATTTAAATATTTTAAATATGAAAGCAAATCATAGAAAGACTTTAGTTACAGAAAAACATGGCATGATCTTATCTAGTAATCCACATGATCCAAGTGGTTATCATCAAAATGTTGGTGTCAGAGTGTCAGGTCCAATCCAAAATGCAATTATTAAATCAGAAATTGCAGTTGCGAATATGAGTGGCGGTCGATACTCACCAAGTGATTTCAAAATTAAAAACAATAGCTGGAATGATAACGCCAAGTATAGTGTGCAACTAGCGACTGAAGGTAAAATTAAAGATCAAGTCATTCAAAATATTAAAAAAGCACAATCTAAAGACCATATTTCAATAGGTATGTTTTATCTTTCAGACAGAGATGTGATTGATGAATTGATTAAAGCTTCTAAAAGAAATGTGGATATCAAACTTATACTTGATATTAATAAAGAAGCATTTGGTAAAGAAAAGCCAGGCGTACCAAATAAACCAGTTGCAAGTGAATTAATCAATCGCTCAAAAGGAAGCATTAAAGTAAGATGGGCTCGTTCAAATGGAGAACAATATCATTCTAAATATATGTTGTTTGAGCAAAATGAAAACAATCGTGCCACGATGATATTAGGTTCATCCAATTTAACAAGAAGAAACATCGGAGACTTTAATTTAGAATCAGATATTATCATTAAAGGAAAACAAAGTGATGCAGCCTTTAAAAAATTATCCAATAACTTTAAACAATCTTGGAATAATAGTGAACATGACATGACTGCACAATATGATGAATTCAAAGACGAAGCACTATGGAAAAAAGTATTATATAGAATTCAAGAAAGTACAGGTTTATCAAGCTTTTAACAGTATATAAAAAAGACATTCACCGTGAAGGTGAATGTCTTTTTTGATAAGTAGGAAGTGCAGGGAGTATCGCACGAAGACTGAGATATCGTACCCTTATCTATTAATCTTAATAATATTCCGATACATAATATCTGCCATTTTTTCTGGTTTTTCTACACATCCGTTTTTTAGCCAACTATAAATGGTAGCGATTTGTCCACCGACTGTATAGTCAAGGAAGAAATTGACGTCTTGAAGTGTACCTATTCGTGTAATCAATTTTTCAAATCTTAGTTTAATGAGTTTGATAAAGCTGATGATGAGTTCTTTTTCTGGGTGGACGACAAAGACGCTTGTGAAAAATCTTTGATGTCTTGATATGTAATAAAAGACATTCGTAAAGTACTGTTTAACATACTTTCTTCTTTTATCGGGGTTTTCAAGAATAGATTGTTCTATATTATCCATTAATGTTTCATAGTTCGTCATATGAAACTGTTTGATTTCTTCATACGTTTCATATTTATCTTTAAAATGTGCGTAAAATGTTGAACGATTGATGCCACATTCTGCACATAACATTTTTATTGTGATTTCATCAAAATGATAATGTTCTAATAAGTAAACCATATTACTTATGATTAGTTGTCTCGCATGTTTTTTCATAGGTCACCTCGAATAAATACATACCTAATATTTTAACAAAAAGCCGTTCAAAGATACATTCATATACCATTTAAATATGTAGATATTATGAATAATTATCTGATTTTTTCCGCTATTTTAACCCGACAAACTTATTTAATTTGTTGGTTTAAATCATGATTACAGAGCCGTATAATGAATAAATCATTGAAATTTGGAGGAAATAAAGTAATGAAAAAAATAGTGCTTGTAAATGTTATCACTATAGTAATTTTAGTGGCTATTGGTCTAGTAGGGTTCCATTATTATAGTGAAGCAACAGATTATGTAAAAACAGAAAATGCAAAAGTTGACGGTGAGCAAATCAAAATTGCTAGCCCAGTATCAGGTAACTTAACAAGCTTCGACGCTAAAGAAGGTAAAACTTATGACAAAGGCGACAAAATCGGAGAAGTAGCTGGTAAAGGTGAAGATGGACAGTCTCAAGAAATGGACATTAAAGCACCATCTAAAAGTACAATCGTAAAAACTTCTGCAACAGAAAACAGTTTAGTTCAAGCTGGATCACCAATCGCATATGCATATAACTTTGATGATTTATATGTAACTGCAAACATTGACGATACAGATGTAGAAGATGTTGAAAAAGGACAAGCTGTTGACGTGTATATCGACGGACAAGAAGCTAGTGTTAAAGGTAAAGTGTCTCAAGTTGGATTAGCAACTGCATCAAGTTTCTCATTGATGCCTTCATCAAATAGTAATGGAAACTATACAAAGGTGACACAAGTTGTTCCAGTGAAAATCACATTTAATTCTAAGCCATCAACAAATGTTGTTCCAGGAATGAATGTTGAAGTTCGAATCCACAAGAATTAAGGAGGGTGTATTATGACATCAACCTTTACGGTGGCTTATATAATTGTAGCAATCCTATTATGGATTGGAATTAATGCATTTGTTTTAAAACGCAAAAAAAGTAAATCAGTTTCTAAGCAAGTAACTGATGAAACAACAGAAAACAAAGAAACACAATTGAAATCAAAAGATGATAATATCAATCATCAACCAGAACGTTCAAATATTGAAAAAATGGAAGCTGAACATAAGTCATCTAACTCAGAGGTGAACGAAACAACTTCTATTAATACGTCTTCTGAAGATCATGATGAAGAATCAGGTGAATCACATGAGCATACTGAATTATCTGATCGTGGTATGGAATTAAATGAAGACGAACCAATTAATGAACAAATTAAGAAACATCATGTCAATTTCGTATATGGCAAAGGTATTTCAAGAAACAAAATTTTAGTTGCGATGATGTTTGGTATGTTTATTGCTATTTTAAACCAAACATTATTAAATGTTGCTTTACCGGTTATTAACAATGAGTTCAGTATTTCAGCGTCTACAGGACAATGGTTAATGACAGGATTTATGTTAGTGAATGGTATCTTAATACCAATCAGTGCATTTCTAATAAGTAAATATTCATACAGAAGACTATTTCTTATTGCAATGACGTTGTTTACAATTGGATCAATTATATGTGCTTTATCATTTAACTTCCCAATGATGATGACAGGTCGTGTTATCCAAGCAGTTGGTGCAGGTGTGTTAATGCCATTAGGTTCAAACGTATTTATGACAATATTCCCACCAGAAAAACGTGGTGCGGCAATGGGTACTTTAGGTATTGCATTTATTTTAGCACCAGCAATCGGACCAACATTATCAGGTTGGATCGTACAAAACTATCATTGGAATGTCATGTTCTATGGTATGTTTGCAATTGGTTTAGTTGCAATATTTATTAGTTTCTTCTGGTTTAGAATTTATCAAAAAACTTCTAATCCAAAACCAGACGTTCAAGGTATTATCTTTAGTACTTTAGGATTTGGATTATTACTTTATGGATTTAGTGAAGCGGGTAACGATGGATGGACTTCATTAACAGTTTCATTATCATTGATTATCGGTATTATCTTCACAGCATTATTCGTTATTCGTGAAGTGAGAATGAAAAATCCAATGCTTGATATGTCAGCATTAAAATATTCAGGCTTTACATTAACTACGATCATTAACGTTATCGTAACAATGAGTTTATTCGGTGGTATGATCTTATTACCAATCTACCTACAGAACTTACGTGGTTTTACACCACTAGATTCAGGGTTATTACTATTACCAGGTTCACTTATAATGGGCTTCATGGGTCCTATAGCTGGTAAAATGTTAGACTCATTTGGTATTAAACCACTCGCTTTAATTGGTTTAACAATTATGACATTCGCTACTTGGGAATTGACACAGTTAAATATGGATACACCATATACAACAATACTTGTTATTTATATTGTCCGTTCATTTGGTATGAGTTTCATCATGATGCCAATTATGACAGCAGGTATGAATTCATTACCACAACGATTAATTCCGCATGGTAATGCAATTAGTAATACGGTAAGACAATTAGCAGGGTCAATCGGTACTGCCATTCTTGTTACAGTAATGACTCAAAATACGACATCACATTTAGCAAATATGTCAGATAATATGGATTCAACAAATCCTATGATCCAAGAACAAATTAAAGCTTTATCAGATTCTGTTGGCGGTCAAGAAGCAGGTACAACTGCACTATTTACTTACTTCAATAAACTTGCAACAGTACAAGGTATTAACGATGCATTCTGGATAGCAACATTATTCAGTGTGATTGCTTTAATTTTAAGTTTATTCTTAAAAGGTAAATCTCATTATTTATCAAAAGAATAGTAAGAACTCCTAGATATAAAAATATAAATTCATTTTGTATTTTTAAATTATATATTAATGTTTAATTGTTTAAACACTACAAGAAACAGTGAAGTTTCTTGTAGTGTTTTTTTAGAATAGTAATTTAATTTATGAAATTCTATATTGAATGCTTTGAATTAGACATGGTTTTTTATATAATGTAAAAAAGGAGTTGGTAACTTATGAAAGTTAAGTATATTGACAAACGTCATTGGCGACGTCTCCTTAATCGCGAATATAAAGAAGTTGTATTGGACACCAATCATTTTAAAGGGCTAGTTGGATTAGTAACAATGGTACAAGTAAAAGAGCCTTTACAAGTAAATGTGGTCGGCAGGGAAATTACAGTTGCGGATAATGGATATAAGTGGATGCAAATCTTACCTGAAAAGAAGCCATATAGTATCACTGTAATGTACGATAAACAGAATAAACCAGTACAATACTACTTTGATGTGAATTTGAGGAATATCACACAACTTGGCAATGCTAGAACATTAGATTTATGTCTTGATGTATTAGTGATACCGAAGTCGGGTGAATATGAACTTGTTGATGAAGATGATTTAGAAAGAATGCTCAAAGAGAAGAAAATATCCAAAGCCCAATTCCATAAGGCATATGTTACAGCTCATGAAATTATGTTTAAATTAGAGACGGATTTCAAAGGAATTGAAAAGAAAATCAGATATTGTTTTCACGAAATTATGAATGCGAAGTGATTTAACTACAATGTTATGGCATATTTCTATATAAAAACGAGGAATCCCTTTAAAGTTGGAATTCCCCGTTTTTTTATTATAGGAAGATTAGCGCAAGTATGATTGCTAATGGACCTACGATGAAACAATATTTACTAAAGATACCTAATTGACCACGTTCCATAATGCCTTGTAACCATTTAAGTGAGAAATAACTTGCTACAAGAGATGCAATAAATGCAAATACATATGAAATCATCAATGATGTATCGGGTGGTGTTTCAACAATATCTTTAATACCAAGTAAAGCTGTACCTAGACTTACTGGAATATATAGTAAGAATGAGAATTTAAATGCTGTTTTTTGGTTCATACCTACACCTAATGCACCAACAATCGTTGCACCACTTCTACTTAGTCCAGGTATTAAAGCAACTGCTTGAAATAGACCTACGATAATAGCATCTTTAAGAGACAAATCTTTTTCAAGCTTTTGTCCACGTTTATTCTTAATAAACCACAATGCGATACCAGTGACGATAAGCATGATACCTACCATAATCACACTTTTAGTATCCCCAATAATATCTTTAAAGATAATACCTAGAACACCTGCAGGAATCGTTGCAATGACTAAGTACATCGCAAGTTGGAAATTTTTCTTAATAGATTCGGTACGGTCACCTTTAATATATTTAAGTGTATCAACAATAAGCGTGATAATATCTTTTCTAAATAAGATAAGGACGGCAATTAATGAAGCGGTATTCACAACAATTTCAAAAGTTAAACCGTCCGTATGTAATCCTAAAAATTCTTGTGCCATAACGAGATGTCCACTTGAAGAAACCGGAATCGGTTCAGTTACACCTTGAAGTAGCCCAAGAAAAACATATTTAATAATTTCGATAATAAGCATGATATGATCCTTCCTATTTAATGTACATGCTCAACTATAACGAATTATGAATCGACTTTCAATTTATGAAATAAAAAAATTTATATTTCGGTCTAAAGTTGTAGGAATGGTCGTGTAGGCAAATCGTGTTATAATATAATGAAAGTAAGGAGTGTGTGTCAATTGAAAGTAGACGATTATAAGTTACTGGTAACATTAGAAGACGTAAAGACATTAAGGAAAGCAGCAGACATTCTCTATATATCTCAGCCGGCAGTGAGTCAAAGGTTAAAAACAATTGAAAACTTTTTCGGTATAGATATTTTTATAAGAACAAAGAAGCAATTGATAACAACAAATGAAGGTTCACTTGTAATTGAGCACGCTCGAAAAATGTTAAAAGAAGAACGTTTATTATTAGATAAAATCAGTTCTAAAATAGGCGAAGTAAATGGTAGCATTTCAATAGGTGTATCTTCATTAATCGGACAGACTATTCTCCCGCAAGTATTAGGGGAATACACGCACTTATATCCTAATGTGGATATACAATTACAAATCGGTTCAAGTGAACACATTAAACAATATCAGAATGACTTTCATATCATGGTCGTAAGAGGAAACGAAGTCATGAATGTTCAAAATGATCTTCTACTTAATGAGCAGCATTACTTTATATATCCTAAAAATAGAAAACAAGATCTACACCTTTTACCAATGATCGAGTTTCAAGCAGAACCAATTTACTTAAAACAAATAGAAGAGTGGTATTCAGATTATTTACAACAAGAATATCATGCACTGATTAAAGTCGATCAAATTGCTACATGTAAAGCATTACTATTAAATGGTGTAGGTGTAACAGTCTTACCTGAACTCGTTATAGGTGATATCGATACAGATAAATTTGAAATCAAGAAATTGAATGTCATGCGTAAACCGCTGACAAGGTCTACATATATATGTTATGAACATAACGTATTACAATTACCACAAGTGAAATCATTCATAGAAGTCTTAAAGAATTATATTAATCAGCTTGAAATAGGAAAAAAATAAGCAGAAAAGAAATCTTTACGGATTTCTTTTCTGCTTTCGTTATATTGATTTCTATGACAGGCGCTTTCTTAACTTCGTAAATATTTCTCGAGTTTCATCATTAATCGCTTCGTGATTTAAAATATTGTCGATACGTTGTAGATTTTTACTATCTTTAAATCGTGTTTCATTCAATTCATAAATCGATAGTTTAGGCTCAGTTTGCTTAATTAATCTCATATTGTCATTCTGTGAAACGTATCCTTCTTTTAATACTCTGAAGTAACAGCCTGTTCGATAACTATCAGCCATGTGTTTAACTAAATCTTTAATGCCATAACGTTGTGCAATTGTAGCACAAGGTTGTCTTGGACATGAAACTTGAATGATCGCTTCACCAAGTTCGTACGTGTCACCAATGTTTAAATCTTCTTCTGTTAAACCTGAAACGGTTATATTCTCTCCGAAAATTGCATACTTTGGTAACAAATCAATAATGTCATCCCAATATGCATAATTATCTTTGCTGTAAAAACAGAGTGCTTTTTCAGGTCCACCATGTCCTTTGTATTGCTGTTCGTCTTCAACAAAGCCTGTATGTGTTAAGTACATCTTATCTTTAAAAGGTTCTTTGAAAATGGCAGTCTTTTTTGATTTTTGATCGCTAAATGTGATATTAGCAATTTTTCCGACTGATATATAATCTACTTTGTAATCCACGAGAATGACTCCTTTTTACAATATTTAATAATGATTTTACCGGTTAATGTGAATTATAGCAATAAAGCATTGACGTAGCAGAGGATAAGCTTTAAAGTACAAGCATATAATAAAATATAGGAAGTTGTGAATTCATGTTTTTGAAATTATTTCAAATAAAAAATTATAAACTCTTTACCGCAAATATGGGTTTACTTGGTATGGCAGTTGCGATTACTGTTCCATTCCTAGTGTTGTATGCGACACAGCATTTAGGCATGACGAAAGGGCAATATGGTTTGTTAATGGCGCTTGCAGCAGGGGCATCATTTACAGTAAACTCTATTGTTGCTAGATTTTCAGATAGTGGCAAAATTAATCGTAAATATCTTATCATTACCGCACTTATTATGGGTGCACTATGTTTCTCCATTTATTTCTACATACATACAATTTGGGTGTTTATCGCACTTTACGCAATGTTCCAAGGTTTAGCTGCACCAGCAATGCCTCAAATGTATGCCTCAGCACGTGAATCAATTAATGAATCAGCTTATAAAGATAGAAGTATATTTGCTAATACAGTTCTACGTTCTACATTTTCATTAGGATTTTTATTTGGTCCTTTAATTGGGACAGTATTGTTAAGTGCCTTTGGATATGATGGATTGTTTGGTGGAACAGTGGCACTATTTTTAACAGTTTTAGTATTATTAATTATATTTTATAAAGAGCCGAAAAAAGTTATTAAAAATGCTATCGGTAATTTTACAGAAAAGAAAGCACCAAACTTAATGAAAGAACCGACATTATTAATACCATTCTTAGCATTCATTTTGTTACATGTTGGTCAGTGGATGTATACGTTGAATATGCCGTTATATGTAACAGAATATCTTAAAGATAATGAATCACATGTCGGCTATTTAGCAAGTTTATGTGCGGGATTAGAAGTTCCGTTTATGATTATACTTGGTATTATTGCAAGTAAGTTCAAAACAAAAACATTATTAATGGTAGGGTCAATTTTTGGATTCGGATATTACTTTAGCATCGGAGTGTTTGATAGTTTCGTAGCAATGTTGATAGGACAACTAGCATTAGCATTCTTCTTAGCTATTTTACTAGGCTTAGGTATTAGTTATTTCCAAGATATTTTACCAGAATTTCCAGGTTACGCATCAACATTGTTTGCCAATGCTATGGTAATCGGTCAGTTAGGTGGAAATTTATTAGGTGGTATTATGAGTGATCTCGTTGGACTAGGGAATGTATTCTTTGTTTCAAGTTTATCAATAGCAGTAGCATTTGTATTACTTATATTCACAGTAGAACATACGACACATAACGAAACTAAAGTAAGTTAGGAGATATAAAAATGACAGCAATAAGTTGGATATTAATTATCTTAATGTTTGTAATTGCATTTATAGGATTAGTGAAACCTATTATTCCATCCGTATTATTTATATGGGTAGGGTATTTCATTTATCACTTTGCAATTGATTCAAGCAAATTGTCTTGGGTATTTTGGGTAGTAATGATTGTATTTACAATATTTATGATCTTGTCAGATATCATTATGAATAGTTATTTCGTTAAGAAATTTGGAGGTTCTAAATTAGGAGAAACAATGGCAGCAGTCGGTGTCATCATCGGTTGTTTCGTATTTCCTCCATTTGGAATTATAATCGTTCCATTTGTATTAGTATTTGTAACAGAAATCATTCAAAAAGGTGATATCGCAGCCGCAACAAATGCAAGCGTAGGATCATTACTTGGATTCTTAACAAGCTCAATAGCAAAAGCATTGATTATGGTAGTCATGATCATATGGTTCTTTATTGATATTATTATTTAATGTAGAAGGACCGGCCTGGTACAGTTCAATAGCTGTACCAGGCTTTTTTTGGAATGAGGAATATGGGGAGTGGAAGTTTGATTTAGGTGTGGAGTGTTGTTGAATATGGAGTATGGGGAGAGAAGGTGTATTGAGTATGGATGTGGATTCGGAAAGATGTGAGTTAAAGAAGTAATAAACTCATAAGATTGCCAAACATGTGAGTTAAAGAGGTAGTAAACTCACGAGTGATGTGAACCCAAATATTTGACCTAAACAAATCAAATTATTGGGGTGCATTTTTATGAGGAAAAAATATGAATTCAAATTCAAACTAAAACTTGTAAAGGAATATTTAGAAGGACATCAAAGTTATAGAGCAATTGCTTTAAAATATGGGGTTTCAAGTTGGTCTGTCCTTCGGATATGGGTCAATCAATATAAAGAGTTCGGAGAAGAAGGTTTAGAATTAAAAAGTAGAAACACTGTTTATACTAGCGAATTTAAATTATCTGTTTTAAAATTTAGACAAGATAATATGCTGTCTTATCAAGATACTGCGAATCACTTTAGGATTATTAATCCTATTATCATTGCCAATTGGCAACGTAAGTTTGATGAAAAGTGTCGTCTTGATATAGATAATAAACAAATTTTCTTACTATTTGCCTTCTTTCATATCTTGTTCGATTTGTTCTTTTGATTCGCCGCTTTCTTCTAAGACCATTTTACGGTCGTACATTTTGAAGAATGGGAAATAGATGACGACTGATACGGCGATATTAAATAGTACGAGTACGATTGCTCGCCAATCGCCTCCTGTTGCTAAGTATGCACCTATTGGAGCTGGTAATGTCCATGGTGCCATTACGCTTGTGGCATTTACGAGTCCAAATAATGTTGCTAAGTAGGTTATGACGGTTAATACTAATGGAATGATAATAAATGGTATAACCATGATTGGATTTAATACGATTGGCAATCCAAATATTACTGGTTCATTAATATTAAATAATGATGGTATTGATACAGCTTTACCGAATTTCTTTAAGAACTGAGATTTTGCAAATAATAATATACAAATGACAAGTCCTAATGTAGCACCTGCGCCACCTATCCAAACAAACCATTGGAAAAATGTTTCTGGTGCTATATGCGGTAATGGTTCACCGGCAGCATGTGCTTCTGCATTTTTAGCTAAATATACTTCCCATAGTGGACGTTCGATTGTCCCGACAATTGACATACCATGAATACCAAATGCCCAGAAGAACGTTGTTAAGAATACAGGTACTAGTACACCAGGTAATGTATCACCTGCAAAGACAAGCGGACCTACGATTTTATCAACGAGTGTATGTAAATCAAGTTGGAATACTACTGTAATGATACTCATCGCACCGAGTACAAATACTACTGGGATTAAAGATTCAAATGAGCGACTTACTGATGGCGGTACTTGAGGTGGCATCTTGATCGTAATATTTTTATTTTTACATAATCGATATATTTCTACTGAGAATATCGCAACAAACATTGCAACAAATAGTCCATGACCACCTAAATTGGTCATTGGTAACACGAAACCTAATTTTTTATCCATAGTTGGTGCGATTGTTAATAAGAATGCAGCGGTGGAAAGTTGTGCTGCTGACAATGGATCTAAGTCATAGGATTTGGCGAGATTGTAACCTATACCAAACACAATATACAAACTCATGATAAACATCGTCATTCTATATGGAATTAAAATTTGCTCAGCGTGTTCTGTTGCCCACTGAGTAATTGCCCACGACTCTGGTAACGGTGGTGTCGCAAATATTAGGAAGAATGAGCCGAATATAATAAATGGAAGTGCTGAAATAACCCCGTCACGAATGGCGAGTAAATGACGCTGGTTAGAAAGCTTTGTCATTGGACCTGAAAGTTTGCCTTCTATCCATGTCGCAAAGTTATTCATAAAAAATCCCCCTTCGTTTGTAAGCGCTTCAATTTTGTTATAGTATAAACTAAATAGATAAAATATTCAAAATTATAAAAAAAGAAATATATTGCGAATGGAAGTGAAGTTTGATGAAACGGTTAGGAATTTCTTTATATCCAGGAAAATCAAATGAAAATGAAGATATTCAATATATCGAAAAAGCCCATCAATACGGTTTTACGAGAATATTTACAAATTTATTGCAACTTACCGATGAAAATAAAGCGACATTGTTACCAGTCATTGAAAAAACAATTCGTTATGCTAAAAATTTAAACTTTGAAATTTTTATAGATGTGGCACCTCGCACATTCAAAGTACTCGGTATCGAACCAAATGATTTATCTTTTTTCAATGATTTAGGTGTAGATGGTATAAGACTTGATGAAGGGGTAGGTGCGAAAGAAACAAGTGATATGACCTATAATCCTTATGGCATTAAGGTTGAGCTGAATATGAGTGTGATGAATCACTATATTGATAATGTGATGGATTTTGAGCCGAATCGCGCTTGTTTAGTAGGATGCCATAATTTTTATCCTCATCGATATGCAGGAATATCCGAATCATTCTTTTTAGAAGGTAGTAAAAAATTCAAAAAATACGGGTTAAGAACAGCAGCATTTGTTTCAAGTAAAGTAGCTGAATTTGGACCGTGGCCAGTTACTGAAGGTTTGCCAACTTTAGAAGATCATAGAGGTTTACCAGTAACGACCCAAGCTCAACATTTATGGGCTACTGGGTTGATAGATGATGTCATCATCAGTAATTGTTACCCTTCAGAAGCGGAATTAGAGATTTTGAGTCGTTTGATAAATGAACCTATTACATTTGATGCAAAGTTATTTGATGAAATTTCTGATTTAGAGAAGAAAATTGCAATCGAAGAGCCACATTTTTATAGAGGTGATGTCAGTGAGTATATGATTCGTTCAACACAAAGTCGTGTAAAGTATAAAAATGAATCATTTCCAGCACATCATACAGTTGCCATTAAACGTGGTGACATATTAATAGACAATGAAGAATATGGTCAATATAAAGGTGAATTACAAATTGCATTAAAGCCGATGCTCAATACTGGAAAAGTCAATGTGATTGGCAGAATTGAGCCACATGATTTACCACTGCTCAACTATTTAAAACCTTGGGCACATTTTAAATTTAATATAAAGGAGAAAGATTAACATGAAAAAAATATTATTAGTTTGCTCAGCGGGTATGTCTACAAGTATGTTAGTTAAAAAAATGCAAGATACTGCAAATAAAGAAGGTAAAGAATACGAAGTTGAGGCGTTAGCCTTATCAGAAGCAGAAACAAAAGTTGATGAAGTAGATGTTATTCTATTAGGACCACAAGTAAGATTTCAAAAAGCACAAGTAGAAAAAGTAGCAAATGGAAAAGTACCAGTAGATGTAATTGATATGCAACAATATGGCATGATGGATGGAGAAGGTGTATTGAAACATGCCGAAAGCTTAATGAAATAAGGTGAGGAAATGGAAAAATATGAACAAATTGCCTTTCAAATTATTACAAATGTAGGAATGGCAAAAAGTAATTATATGCAAGCAATTCAAGAAGCAAAAGAAGGCAATTTTGAAACAGCTGAGAACTTAGTTTCTGAAGGGAATCAATTTTTAGTTGAAGGACATAAAGTGCATAAGGATCTGATCCAAGCAGAAGCTTCAGGTGAGCCGGTTCCTTTAAATTTGTTATTGTCTCATGCTGAAGATCAACTTATTTCTACTGAAGTCATTAAAGAGATGGCTAAAGAACTGATTTATGTACATCAAAATTATGTGAAAAAGCAATAAAAATAAGGAGATAAACAATGTCGAATAGAATTCTAGCAATCACTGGACCAACTTCAGGAATAGGGAAATCAACAGTTATTGAATTAGCACACGATTATGACATTATTATTTTATTATGTAGAAATGTTGATAAAGGCAATGACTTAAAAAAGCTTTTAGAAGCGGAACATCAACATATAACAGTAGATGTTATTAAGTGTAATTTATCAGATTTAGCAAATGTTATGAAAGCTGCGACACTTGTTTTAGAACGATATCCTTATGTCGACTGTCTCATCAATAATGCAGGCGTCATGTCTTTAACAAGACAAAAAACTGTAGATGGTTACGAATTAATGTTTGGTACGAACTATTTAGGACATTTTATGTTAACGCATATATTATTTGGTTCAATTATGAATAGCCATGACAAACAAATTATTATCGTATCATCTGGTGCATATTTATTTGCACATCTTGGAAGACGAAACTTTAAGTATCCTTTAAGATTTAATCCGATTAAGTCTTATGGAAGATCTAAGCTTGCGACTTTATATTTTATGCAAGAATTACATGAGAAATTTTCGAAAGATGGCTTACATGTTACGGCAGTGCATCCCGGTGCTGTTTCAACTAATTTAGGAAAAACAAAATATAATCAAACATTTGGGAACTTAGTTTATAAAATATTTGATCCTTTATTTATTTCTCCTAAAGAAGGTGCTAAGTCGACCATTAAAGTATCAAAGGATAAAAAATTGTATAAAGGTGAATATGTTCAAGAAGGAAAGATTACAAAACTTAAATCTCATGGTCTTAATTACTATGACCGCAAAAGATTAATTCGTGAAACGTTAGCATCATTACAACTAGACCAATTCATGTATTGGGAAAAACAATAAATGAATACGTTTACATTAGAATCTGATGATGTAATCTATTGTTTTCTTTTAAATTAAATTTTATAATAGTTGATATTGTAAGAATATTTCCAAAATTAATCAAAGGATGAGGCACATGAGTAAGCATTATATATTATTGGCTGATTGTAAAGATGAAATTGGCATTACATCATTAATATCCACTATTATAAAAGATACAAATTCAAATATATTTCATTTAGATCATTATACAGACATTCAAGAAGAAGAAAATCATTTATATTTACGTATAGAATTTGATAAAAACGATGAAGTTAAATCGCTTTTAGAGAATGAACTGACAAATAGAAAGATTAATTTTCAAATCTTTGATGCTGAAGAAAAAGTGAAAACAGCATTACTTGTTTCTAAAGAAGACCATGCGTTAAGTGAAATTATGTTACGTGCGAATCGACAAGAATTTCCAATCGAAATCAGTTGTGTCATCAGCAATCACGAGAATAATCGCAAATTTGTGGAGGATATGGGCATTCCTTTTTATCATGTCAGCGTAACAAAAGAAACAAAGCGTGAAAGTGAAGATGAAATTACAAGCATTTGTGAAAGCTACAATGTTGATTTACTAGTACTTGCGAAATACATGCAAATATTATCACCGACATTTGTTGATAGACATCACTTGAAAATTATTAACATTCACCATTCATTCTTACCATCATTTATTGGTGCGAACCCTTATAAACAAGCCTATACAAGAGGTGTTAAATTAATAGGGGCGACGAGTCATTATGTGACTGAAGATTTAGATGCAGGACCAATTATTGAGCAGGATGTTGTAAGAGTTAATCATAGATATACTGCACAAGATATGAAACATACAGGTAGACATGTTGAATCTCAAGTATTAGCGAGAGCGGTGCAATGGCATTGTGAACATAAAGTCATCGTAAATGGTAATAAGACAGTAGTATTTTCATAATTTATTTTTAGTAGTGAGTATATTTGCTCACTGCTTTTTTAGTTGTATAATATGAAATAAAGTAAAGCGAAAAATGGTGTAAAAAAAATGATTAAAACTTATTATGTCAATTTAAATGGCGAACTAAAGGAAACCAATTCACCTAAAGATATTTCAGAAGAGAAAAAATGGATATGGGTTGATTTAAATGAACCAACTAAAGAAGAATCTGAAATATTAGTTGATTATTTTAATTTTCATCCTTTATCAGTAGAAGACGCAACGCAAGTTCAACAAAGACCGAAGTTTAAACAATATGATGATTATCAATTTATTGTATTCCATGCATTGGATCTAAAGACTTTAGAATCTGAAGAAGTGGATATCTTTATCGGTGATGATTTTATTGTGACATTCCATAGAGAACGTTATGAAGAAATCGATACAATCAAGAGAAAGTTATTTAATGAAACAATCGAAATAAATGAACCTAAAGATATACTATTACATATTCTAGATGATATAGTAGATAACTATTTTCCGTTTATTTACGACATTGAAGATAAGGTGTTTAATTTCGAAGATCGTCATAATTTAGATATTACAACTAAGACGTTAATCGATGACACATTTGATTTAAGACAAGAATTGCTGATTATTAAAAGAACTGTTCAACCTATGAAGGATTTAGTATATAGAATGCGTGAAGGTAAAGTGTTGCATCTTAATGAACAACAATTTTTATATATTACGCATATTAATGACCACCTTATGAAACAAATGGAAATGGTAGATTCATCACGAGAAATGACGAGTGATATACGAGATAATTATATTTCTTTGAACTCATTCAAGATGAACAATATAATGAAAATATTAACCATTTATTCTGTTGTGTTTATGCCTTTAACTTTAATTGCAGGTATTTACGGAATGAACTTTACAAATATGCCAGAACTCGAATGGCATGATGGCTATTATATTGTTCTCGTCATTATGGCCGTTATAGCAATTATTATGTTAATCGTCTTCAAGAAGAAGAGATGGTTCTAATGAACGTATGCGTTATGATTCAGAATATGACTTATGAAAAATAAATAAAAAGGGAAAGAGTGTGATATAAGTGAAACTTCTAGGAGCGATTGAAGCGGGTGGAACGAAATTTGTATGTGCAGTTGGAGATGAAGATTTAAATGTAATAGAACGCATCTCTATACCAACAACTGAGCCGTCAGAAACATTACCTAAAGTTATAGAATTTTTTAAAAAATATCAAATTAGTAGTATAGGTATAGGATCATTTGGACCGATAGATATCAATAAAGATTCTGATACATATGGATATATCACTTCGACACCAAAAATTGCGTGGCAAAATTTTGATTTTAAAGGAGCAGTTCAAGAACATTTCGATGTACCTGTAGCATTTACGACAGATGTAAATGCCTCTTTATACGGTGAGTATAAAAAAGGAATCGCCAAAAATATTGACTCAGCGGTTTACTATACAGTAGGTACTGGTATCGGTGGCGGTGCAATCGTTAAAGGGAAAATTGTACAAGGGTTAAGTCATCCTGAAATGGGACATATGTCTATTAAAATTCATAAAGATGATCAAGACTTTGAAGGTAATTGTCCGTACCACGGTAATTGCTTAGAAGGTTTAGCTTCAGGACCAGCAATCGAAAAAAGAGCAGGTATTTCTGCCAAAGAAATTCATGAAAATGCTCAAGACTGGGATTTCGTTGCTTATTATATTGCGCAAGCAGCACTAAATACAGCATTAATGTTGTCGCCTGAAAAAATCATTTTTGGCGGTGGTGTGATGCATCAAACACATTTATTAAAAAAAGTGCATGAGCAATTTGAACGATTAAATAACAACTATATTGCAGTTCCACCAGTAGAAGAATATATTGTTACACCAAGTTTAAATGATGACCAAGGTATAATCGGTTGTCTAGCATTAGCGTTGAACGAATATCAATCATAAGTAGGTGTTAAGTATGGATGTATTAGTCGAATTAGCAGAAAATCAAATATTGGAAACAGAAAGACTTATTTTAAGACCTATTAATTTAAATGATGTTGAATCATTATTCGAATATGCATCTGATGTTGAAAATACAACACATGTATTTCCAACACACTTATCTAAAGAAGAAACTAAAAGTGTAATTGCAAAACATTATATGACAGCACCATTAGGAAAGTACGGTATCGAATTAAAATCCGAAGATAAATTAATAGGTACAATTGATTTAAGAGTTGAGCAAGAACATAAACGAGGAGAACTCGGTTATGCCCTTAATTTAAAATATACAGGTAATGGCTATATGACAGAAGCGGGATTAGCATTGCTATCACTATCATTTGAAACATTAGGACTTAATCAAGTAAAAGCAATGCACAGTATAATTAATCCTAAATCAGGCGAAGTGATGAAAAGACTCGGCATGAAAAAAATAGGGATCATGCCTAAAAATAGAATTCATAAAGAAAAAGTAGTAGACGATGTCATTTATGCCATAACCGATACCGAATATGCAGAAATGGTAAAAAGTGAGAAGTAGTAGTGTGGGTGTGGTGTAGGTTAGAGTCTTGGGATTAGGAAAGATGTGAGTTAAAGAGGTAGTAAACTCACAAGATAGAGAAACATGTGAGTTAAAGTGGTAATAAACGGGAGTGTAAAATAAACTGTGTAAGTAGAGAACGTACGACTCTACTTCACAGTTTATTTTTTATATAATCTAGCGCGCTATCGCTTACTAT